>CBEVZO010000067.1:0-10049 GCA_965554365.1 uncultured Anaerolineae bacterium | reverse complement strand
CGAACCAGGGATCATGATCCGACGCGCGCAGGATATCGACCAATTCCTCCACGCGATACTTATCTACGTGCGCGTAGCTTATGAAGATTTTCATGATATGCCGACCGGTTGTTGTATGCAGTGTTGCAATGCCCTACGCCCCATTATGCCGTATGCCACGTGCCGTTGACAAGCACTTTCCCCACCCAAATTTAACGCCATCCATACATGCCACAAAAATCGACTCGCCTGACGGCGAGCGCTGCGTTCAGCTTAGCGATGGGGGACGCCACACACTACTCGAAAACCAATGAATTCGTCCCTGCCACCTGGTCCACATTCGTCAGTGCCACGAAACGCGCAACGAGTACGGTCCTGATTATTGATGAACGCGCCACCCCGTGTCACCCGCCACGCAGCAACCTGCACATCCGTGCTATCTGTGCCCCACGCCGTCAGACACCACTCCCACACGTTACCCGCCATATCCAGCACACCATACGGACTCGCCCCATCCGGATAGCGTGTCACCGACGACGTCTGACTAATCCCATTTTCTCTAGTGTTGCATTTCTCCGCATCGAAATCGTTCCCCCAGGGATACATGCGCCCATCATCCCCCTGCGCCGCGCGCTGCCACTGCTGTTCGGTGGGCAGTGTGATTGTCTGCCCAGTCCTTGAGCTTAACCAGCGGCAAAACGCCAGCGCCTCATACCAACACACATCCGTGCGCGGCAGATCATCGCCATAAAAAGTAGTGTTTTTCCGCGTTCCGTAGCCTGCCCGCCACCGCTGCGCATGGTCGGAATATCCCCACCACTGCGCATCACGGTAGCCATCCGCAGCATCCACAAACACCTGAAATTGCGCGTTGGTAATCGGATACTTCGCCATCTCAAACGCGGGCACATCATAGCGCCCGCCTGTTGTGCCCTCATATTCACTTGCATCTTCCAACACCACCGCCCCCGCCGGAATCGCGACCCACTCGAACGGCTGCGGCAGCACGCGCCGTGTGATCTGCGTCATCTCCGCCACTTGTTTACGCACTTGCTCAGCTATACGCCGCTCGACTAACGCCAGCAGTTTTTGCGCGTTGGCATGGTCCGCATCCAGGTCCAGGCAGTCGCACAACAGGTCGCGTGCCGCATCGTACTCGCGCGCACGAAACGCGGCGGAGGCCTCATCAAACCACTGATCTTCCAGCATCGCAGATGACACAGCCACCTGCTCCATCGGACGTTCCGGCGCAGCGTGCGGCGGATCGAGTAACGGCACACGCGCGGGATCGATCACTGACGCCTCTTGCACGCCCGTGATCAACTTCACTGCGCTGATCGGCGTCGGACCCTTGCTAAAATCCGCCCACTGCACGCCGCCCAGCGCCCCGTCGATGGCTGTGCCCGCCTGCACCAACACGGGAATCACAGGTTTGTCCGCGTGGACCGCTTGCGCAAACTCCCATTGACACCACGCCGAAGCTACCGACTCCGGCGTCAGCGCATACAGGAAGCGATCACACTCTTGGATCGCTTCCAGCAGTTGTTCCTCCCAGGAGCGCCCCACCTTCAAGCGGTGATCGAACCAGGGATCATGATCCGACGCGCGCAGGATATCGACCAATTCCTCCACGCGGTATTCGTCTACGTGCGCATAGCTGATGAAGATTTGCATAGTGTGCTGACCGGTTTCTGTGTGCGCTGCTGCAATAACGCTGTACTCACGCTCCATTATGCCCTATGCCACGCCCCTATGACAAGCACTCACACGACCCTGATTTCTGTTTTTAGTCCGCGTGCATCGGCGTTGGTAGGACTACAAAATAACGTGATTGGCGCATGTTAGCCCCTATTCCCCCCAGCCCCCTTTCCCCGCAGGCGGAGAAAGAGGGGAGCAAACACGCCGTTAGGCCCCTCTCCGCTTGCGATACTACTCCCGAAATAGCCAGATTTCGGTCGCTTTGTGGTGAGACCCGGCTCGTGGGAACTGTTGGCGAACTCGATTCATGGGTGTTTTGTAGGGGCGATGCTTGCGTCGCCCGGTTGGGTAGGGCAAGCCCTACGCCCTACAAAAACAGGTTCGCCAACAGTATCGCTTGCGGGGAGGGGCAAACTCGCGATCACGCTATTCTGCGGAGCTACCTCGGCGTTTATCTGCGTCCCATTCCGTTCTTTTTCTGCACTTCAATCCGTGTTTATCCGTGTGCATCCGTGTCCTATTCCGTTTTTCCTCCGCGCCCTCTGCGTCCTCAGCGGTGAGATTCGGTTGAAAATTCCCGATTGCCCCTCCACAAATCGCGGGTACAATCGTCCTATGGCACACAAAATCTGGACTATCAAACTCGAACCGTATGACGACGCCGTCTCCATTCGCGACCGGTTGACCTTCGCCCATACGCGGCGCGTGCTGCTGCTCTGGCCGCGTGAGGGCCACGTCCTGACGCGCAAACTCGATCTCCTGCTCGTGCAGCGCCAGGCCACCGCGCTCGGCCTGCACATCGCGCTGATTACCGAAGATTTCACCGTCATCGAACACGCGCGCGATCTCAACATCTCCGTGTTTGAGAACGAGCAAAACGCCGCCCGCAGCCGGTGGAAACGCCCGCACGACAAAGTATTCGCCGCCCCACCCCGCGACACCACCGAGCAAGCCGAAATCGCGGAGCGCGTCGCCCAGATGCGCGGCGGCCCCACCACGCCCACCGAACGCCGCCTGCGCCAGATCGGGCGCTGGATGATGTTTATCGCGCTGCTGCTGACGCTGTTCGGCGGACTGCTCCTCGCTGCGCCGAGCGCCACCATCACCATCACACCCGCCAGCCGCCAGGTCTTCGAGACAGTGACGATCATCGCGGACCCGGACCTGACCGATATCGACATCGAACACTACCGCATGCCCGCCCAACTAGTCACGCTGCAAGCCACCGCCCGCGTCACGGTTGAGGCGACCGGCATCGAAACCGCAGGCGCTACCCGCGCGCAGGGACTCGTCACCTTCCGCAACACCAGCGCCGACCCGATCCTGACCCCGCAGGGCACAATCGTCGCCACCAGCGCCACCTTCCCCGTGCGCTTCGAGACGCTGATCGAAACCACGCTCCCCGCTAGCGACGGCACCACCATCGACGTGCCGATCCAGGCCTTGCTGGAACATTCCGGGGCCGAGGGCAACGTCAGTCCCGGCGACATCAACCGCGTGGAGTCCACGTTCGCGGGCGTCGTGACCATCACCAACGCTAACGCGACCTACGGCGGCGCGATCCAGGAAGTGAAGATGGTCACGCAGAGCGATCACGACCACCTGCTCACAGAGAGCCGTAAGCAGGTCAAGGAGAACGCACGCGATCTGCTGCTGCACCAACTCTCCGGCGACCAGTTTCTCGTGCCCAACTCGGTGCAAATCATCACCGAGCGCACAGACTGGACCATCTACAACGCCATCGTGGGCGACCTGACCGACAGTGTGACGCTTGATCTGCGCGCGGAGGTGCAGGCGGTGGTCGTGGATGAGCGCATGGCGCGACAAGTCGCCTACGCGGGACTCGCCCCCTACATCCAACCGGGCCTGCAAATCTCACAGGAGGCGCTGTCCTACACGCGCGGCGACACCCTCAGCATCGATCCCAACGGACGCGTCACCTTCCTAATGACGGTGCGCGGCAACATCGCCGTCGCCATCGACGCGGATCGCGTGCGCGACCGCCTGACCGGCCTCAGCGTAGACGACGCCTATCGCCGCCTGAACAACGAACTCCTGCTCGACGTGAACCGCCCGCCCACTATCGACACATGGCCCACCTGGTTCGACCGCCTGCCCTGGCTCCCTGTGCGCATCACCGTGAAAGTCAACACGCCGTGAGCGCCTAGTTTGGAGAAAACGCATATGAAACGCCACATCGTGATCCTATTGACGCTGGCACTCTTGTGGTCACTGCTGCCGGTCAGTGCACAGGGCGACGGCGATCAACGCCTCGTGTGGTCACCCTACGATTTCAGCGTAGAAATCCCGGCAGGATGGACTTCGCACATGACCTCCGAACGTCTCCTGCTGGGCACGCAAGAAGCCATCGACGCTGTCCAGGCCGGACGGTTGCCCGATGGTGTTATCGTAGAAATCGAGGTTGTTGAACCGGCAGTTGCTAACGACGCATTTCTGCTCGAGGGTTATCAGTTTTTGCGGGACTTCACTGTCGAACCAGTGCAGTACGGAGACGCCGAATGGTTAACGATGGAAATGCCCCCCTCCATCGGCACTCGCCAAGGGAAAATGGTCCTTGTAGCGCAAACATTCCGGCTAACTGCGAGCGGCTCCACTGCGACTTGGTGGGAAGTCGATGAACAGACTGTCAACACGCTGATCGCTAGCATACACGCCACTCCAGTACAGCGCCCGGCTCCTGATCGCTTGACCCAAACAATCGCATGGCGCAATCTGCGCTTCCGCGCTCCCAACCACCTCAATCCCTGCGCCGTTGCAGACGGTGTCGAGCAAACACTCTGGCTAATCAATCAGGACAGCCGCCTAAGAGTGTCACGCACGTTTGAGTTCAACATTCTTTACTTCTTTGTACGCGACCTGAGTCCTCTTCGCCATATGCTCACTCCCGCTGATACCTTGCTGGTTGAGGGACTCATGTATGATCCCACGAATATTGACCAGCAATCCCTTGAGGATTACGAACTAGCGGGATACCCGGCAGTCCGAGCGGAATTCATGTACGGAGATGCGCCCGGCATCGCCGTAGCAGTCAAGACACCATCATCGCTCTATCTCATCTTCGGCCAAGCTGGCGCGGAGGAATGGGAAGCCACCGAGCGCGACCTGTTTGAGGCGATACTCGCCACCATTGAAATCACCGACTGAGGCCCTGACATGACCGACTTCCCCGGACGCTTACTCGGCATTGACTACGGCCTGAAGATCATCGGATTGGCACTGTGCGACCCCACCGGCCTCATCGCGCGCCCCTATGACCTGCTGCACCGCACATCCAAACAGGCAGACTTCGCGCTCATCAACGCCCTGATCGCGGAACACGAGATCGCCGCGTGCGTCGTCGGCCTGCCCGAATCCCCGCCGGAGATCACCGTCTACACACAAGCCGACCGCGTACGGCTGTGGGCGTCACGTCTCGCCGCCGCGATCAGCGTGCCCGTTTACATGTGGAACGAACGCTATTCCACACAAGAAGCCGAGGAACTGCTCGCCGAAGCGGAATCCGAACGCCCCGACCGCGTGGATGCCGTCGCCGCTGCGGTGATTTTACAGGGCTTCCTCGACGCGCTGCGGGATCGCGGCATCGACTGGCCCGCTCCAATCCCCCCCACCGAGGAGTGATCCGCACAAAACTCCCTCTCTTTACACGCAGAGCAGAAGAATCACGGCACGCTAGTGGTTTTCTCCCCCTCTCCGGCTTGACGGGAGAGGGGGTCGGGGAGTGAGGTGGGTTTCCGCTTTGCACCACCGCCAATTGCGCCTATAATGCCTCTGTGCCGTTTTCGCTGCGGAGAGAAACCCTATGCGCTCAACATTTCGTGTGCTGCTGATTATGGCGTTTGTGATGGGACTGGGCGTGCTGCTGGTCGCGTGTGTTGTCGGTGCGGGCCTGTACCTGTGGGCCACCAACGACGCCGCCGGCGGCCTCAACCCGATCACCGCCATCGAACTGAAAGTCCGCCTCACCCGCTACCGTGACACCATCGAGTCGTCCGCCGGGACCGACATCAGCTACCGCGAGTTCGTCGTGCAGCCGGGCGACACGTCCACCGTCATCGCCGACAACCTGCTGATCGCCGGACTGATCACCGATCCCAACCTGTTCATAGACTACGTGCGCTATCACGGGATGGATGCGGAGTTGCAGGCCGGGACCTTCTTCTTGCAGCAAACGCAAACGCTCGAACAAATCGCCTACGCCCTGACCGACGCCAGCACCGCCTCAATCCCCTTCCGGGCCATTGCCGGGTGGCGGCTGGATGAACTCGCCGAAACCGGCATCACGGGCAACACATTCTTGAACTTTACCGGGCTAGAATTCCTGATGCTGGTGAACCAGAGTGCGGTGATCCCGCCGGACTTCGCCGCCCGCAACGGGATACCACCGCTGATGAGCAACGGCGCGGCCCCCTCGCTGGAAGGCTTCATGTTCCCCGGCGACTACAAATTGCAGCCCAACATCACGCCTGAAGAACTGCGCGACACGCTGCTCGCCGGATTCAACACGCACGTCACGGACGATATGGTCATCCGTGCCCAGGTGCTCGGCTTGAGCATGTACGACGTGATCACCCTCGCCTCGATTGTCCAGCGCGAAACCGTCGTGCCGGAGGAAGCCAGCGTGATCGCCTCCGTCTATCTCAACCGCCTGAATGACAACCAACGTCTGGACGCCGACCCGACCGTACAATACGCCATCGGCTTCCGTGAGGGCAGTTGGTGGCCCCAACTCTACGGCACAACCGACTACTACGCGCAAAGCGGGCCGCAGCCGGATTACGCCTACAACACGTATCTCAAGCAAGACGGCATGTCGCGTGCAGACCTGCTGCCGCCCGGCCCGATCTGTTCACCAGGGCTGGCTGCGATCAACGCTGTGCTATATCCCGCACAAACCGACTATTTCTACTTCCGGTCCTGCAACGATCAGACGCACATTTTCAGCACTAACCTGACAGACCACACAAACATCCAGTGCCCGTAGCACGCTGGTGTTGCTACAATCAGCAGTTCGAGCCACCATGTCATGCCACACTCCGCCGCGTGATCAAGTCCCTCTCTCCACAATTTTCGTTGAGCGCCAGCGCAACAAAATGTCTCGGATGGAGAGGGGTGATTTAGGGGGTGAGGCCCAGCGCGTATTATAGCTCCGCACGTGCTTTATGCGCCCTGCTCAAACGCGTCACAGCGCCCCACCACATACCGGATCAGGCTCCGCACACCCTCAACCTCATCCAACGACAGCCCCTCGCGCCACGCCAGTGCCTGATCGATCAAACTCGTCCACGCCGGATCAACACGCTCCTTGGTCCATTCCGCCGCTGCTTGTTTGCCTACCACAGCGCCCTGCGCCAGCGTGACCAACGTGCGGCACATCGTCAGCACCGCATACGCCTGATACTCCGCCTCGTGCAGCCGGTACACGCGCTCTAACATCGGCTCCCACCAATCGCGCACAATCCCGACCGCCACACGCCGCAGATCGTCCGCTGTCACCGGATCGATCAACGTCTCTGGCGCTGGCCCCGCGACCACAATCCCCTGTTCGCGGATCACATACCGCTGGATGATCCAGTCGCGCGCGTGCCAGTCCACATCGAAGCTGCCATCCACCCGCAGCGCCGGATGCCGCGCGTTGTCGGGATCATAGCGGCGCAGCGCATCCTGCGGGATGTACGGGCCTTCGAGTACCGTCGCCCACGCGCGTCCGCTGGCCGTGATCGCCGCGTGCATCGCGCGCAGTTGCGGCAGCACACCATCCGGCAAAGCGCCATCCGTCACCACCACAAAATCAATATCGCTGCGCCCCGGCGCAAAGTCCCCCGTCGCCAGCGAGCCATACACATACAGCCCGACAAAACGTTCCGCCAACACCTCGCGCACCCGTTCCAACAGCAGCGCCAACACCGCGTTCACATCGTCATACGCCGTCGGTCTTTCTGCCCTTAATCCGCGTTTATCCGCGTTCATCTGCGTCCCATTAAACCACACCACCCGTCCGCAGATCAGCAATCGCCGCGTCATCCAACCCCAGCACCTCACGCAGCACCGCGTCCGTATGCTCGCCGACCTGCGGCGGAGGCGTGCGCACCGTCGCCGCGTCGGGCGTGAACTGCGCCGCCGGGCCAATCATGCGCAGCGTCTCGCCCGCCACATCCACCGCGTGAATCAGCCCCCGCGCGTTGATATGCGGATCGTCCAACACATCCGGCAAATCGTTGATCGGCCCCGCCGGAATCCCCGCCGCGAGACAGCGTTCGACCCATTCCGCCGCCGGACGTGTTGCGAAAATCTCGCCCAGCACATCCCCTAATATTTCACGGTGCTGCACGCGCACCGGATTGGTTACAAAACGCGCGTCGTCGCGCAGATCGGGACGCTCCAACAGATCGCACAGCTTCGCATACTGCCCATCATTCCCCACCGCCAACACAAACTCACCGTCCGCTGCACGGAACGTCTGATAGGGCACGATGTTCGGATGCTGGTTACCATACCGCCGGGGCGCTTGACCCGACACGATCACATTGCTGATCACATTCACCAGCGCCGCGATGCTCGTATCCAGCAGCGACACGTCGATATACCGCCCCTGCCCGGTCTGCTCCGCGTCACGCACCGCCGCCAAAATCGACGTTGCCGCGAACAGCCCCGCGATCACGTCTGAGATCGCCACGCCGACCTTGTACGGCGGCCCCTCCACCGGCCCGGTGATTGCCATCAGTCCGCTCATCGCCTGGATCACATAATCGTAGCCCGGACGCTCGCGATACGGCCCGGTCTGCCCAAACCCCGTGATGCTGCAATACACCAGCTTCGGATTCAGCGCGTGCAGATCGTCATAGGCCAACCCATAGCGCGCCATGTTGCCCACTTTGAGGTTCTCGACCACCACATCCGCGCCCGCCGCGAGATCGCGCGCGAGTTGCTGTCCGCGCTCCGCTTTCAGGTTCAGCGACAGGCTACGCTTGTTGCGGTTCACGCTGACAAAGTACGCGCTCAACGCGGAGTCCCCTTCCCCGAACCAGGGCGGCCCCCAGTGTCGCGTATCGTCGCCCTTGCCGGGACGCTCCACCTTGATCACGTCCGCGCCCAGATCAGCTAACATCATCGTACAAAACGGCCCCGCCAACACACGCGAAAAATCGGCTACGCGCAGTCCGGCGAGCGGCCCTTGAGTTTCGTTCGTCATCTAACATATCCTTAGTATTGTGTAACATAAGAAAAGCGCCCCACCACAGTGAGACGCTTCGTTATACCGCATTGTATTATTTGTGCGCGAGTGCCAATGCTCACGACTCAGCCGGATCAACGCGCGGGTGCAGGTTCCGGCCCCGCCCCACCGAGTTCCGGCGCAGCGTCTTCTATGTCTTCTGCTACCGCCACCGCCTCGTAATCCGGCAGTTCGGCTTCCATACGTCGCATCGCGGGCAGCGCATACGCTCCCAGCATCGTGACAATCATCAGCACCCCGTAGACCACCATCATTAGGCCCATACCCGCGCCCGGTTCCGCGCCGACCAACGGCTCCACCATCGACCAGCCCTTCCCTCCGACCGCCGGTTCCGCGATCTGATCCGCCAGCGGCCCCGCGATCAAATACGTCAGCGGATTCAACAGCATCGCCAACTGGATCACGGAGGAGAACACACGCCCTTGCAGGTCAGCGGGAATCTTGATTTGCAACAGCGACATAAACGACGCATTCACAAACGGGATCGGGAACAGGACGAAAAACAGCGCAAAGCCCATCGCGACTGGGCTGCGTGTGATGCCATATAGCGCCAGAAACACCCCCTCCATTGCGATGCCTGGCAGAATCGTGTGGATGCGCGGACGCGTGCCGCCCCAGGCACTCATGATGATGCCACCGACCAACGGCCCCAGGCTCATCACGCCGAGCAGCACACCCAACATCGCCTCGCTGTCGGTCAGCGTCAGAATATACGGCGTGTTGAGTACCAGCGCCCCACCGAGCAGAAAATTCGCCACCGTCGCGCACACGATCAGCCATAGCAGCATCCCCTTGGTGCGCAGGTAACGGAACCCGGCGAACGCCTGCCGCCACACCGAGTCTCCTTCCATCGCTTTGCCCTCATCCGTCGGGGCTGGACGCGGGATATGCACCGACAAAATCACCACCATCGCCACACCAAACGTGAACAGGTCGATCACCATCACGCCCGTTACACCGATCACGGCAAACAGCACACCCGCCAACACTGGCGCGACGAGGCCCGCTGCGGGTCCCGTCAACTGCTGGATCGCGTTGGCGCGGTCGCGGTGCGCGTCGGGGATCAACATCGTTACGGCTGATGTGAACGCCGGACCCTGGAAAATGGCAAACGTGGATG
>CBEVZO010000066.1:0-10052 GCA_965554365.1 uncultured Anaerolineae bacterium | reverse complement strand
ACGCCGAAGCCGACGCCGATGCGGACGCCGAAGCCGACGCCGATGCGGACGCCGAAGCCGACGCCGATGCGGACGCCGACGCCGACGCCGATGCGGACGCCGACGCCGACGCCGACGCCGACGCCGACGCCGAAGCCGACGCTGACGCGGACGCTGATGCTGATGCCGATGCGGCCCCCGCTGCCGACCTGGGCATTATCGTGATCGGTATGAACGCCGAGTATCCCCCGTTTGAGTTTGTTGACGACGCGGGCGAAATCGTAGGCTTTGACCCCGCCCTGATCGCGGCTATCGCCGAAGCGGGTGGCTTCGAGTACGAACTCGTCAATGTCAAGTGGGACGGCATCTTTGTGGCGCTAGGCTCTGGTGAATTCGACATGGTAGCCAGTGCCGCGACAATCACCGCCGAGCGCGAACTGATCGTGGACTTCTCCCTGCCGTACTTCTACGCCAGCCAGCGCATCGCGGTGCTGGAAGCGAACGCGGAAACCATCTCCACGGTGGAAGACCTCGCCGGGCTGAAAGTCGGCGTGCAAGCCGGAACGACGGGCGACTACTTCGCCACCGATGAAGTACCGGGCGCGGAAGTGCTGCGCTACGACGAAATTACCCTCGCGTTCCAGGCGCTCGCCAATGGCGAAATCGACGCGATCATGAACGATGGCCCCACCAGCACAGACATTATCAACGCGAATCCCGATCTGGGCGCGGTGCTGGTCGGCGACCCGCTGAGCGAAGAATTCTACGGTATCGCGATGCAGCCGGACAACCCCGAACTGCTGGACACGGTGAACGCGGCGCTACAAGAAATCGCTGCGAACGGCACGTATACTGAAATCTACGAAGAGTGGTTCGATGAGTCGCCGTCCGATATACTGTTGGCCGTAATCGCCAGCGGCGAAATGCCCGAAATCGCTCCGTTGGCAGAAGAAGTCGAAGCCGAAGACGCCGAAGACGAAGACGCCGAAGCTGAAGACGCCGAAGCTGAAGATGCCGAGGCCGAAGACGCCGAAGCTGAAGATGCTGAAGATGCCGAGGCCGAAGACGCCGAAGCTGAAGACGCTGAAGCCGAAGACGCTGAAGCCGAAGATGCTGAAGCCGAAGATGCCGAAGCCGAAGATGCTGAAGCCGAAGATGCTGAAGCCGAAGACGCTGAAGCCGAAGACGCCGAAGCCGAAGACGCTGAAGCCGAAGATGCTGAAGCTGCTGAAGCCGAAGATGCTGAAGCTGAAGACGCCGAAGACGAAGATGCTGAAGCTGAAGACGCCGAAGCTGAAGTCGAAACCATTGAGGGCATCGCGAAGGTCTTCACGACCGTGCGCGCAGCCCCTGAGTTCGGCGCGGATGTACTCGGAATGGTGCGCAACAATGAGGTCCTGCTGATTGTCGGCGTGACCGCAGACGGCAAGTACTACCAGGTCCTGTTCGAGGATGAGGTGGGCTATGCCTACGCTCCGTTCGTCGCGGTCGAGGGCGACGTGCCCGTGATCGCTGAGTAATCTCGTAAACTCACACGCAGCCCAGGGTGCGACGCACCACCTCGCCCTGGGTCTGCACCACCTGGTCCCCTTCGGGGGACCATCGATTCATTCCACTGCTACACGTGCTGTTCGCACCCGCTACACGTCAAGTGACTGCTTACGTGCATACTTAAATCTAGTCTATAAGAATTTGCTTTTGGGGGCGTGTAAAACCGTTTGCCCCTCCCTAAATCCCTCCCCGCAGGCGGAGAGGGACTTAACCCACAACTTGACTCCCCCTCTCCACCGCGTGGAAAGGGGGCTGGGGAGTGAGGTAAACTAACTTGGTAATTGGTCTTTTTCTTACGCAAGACACCCTAAGAAGACCCGTTTTGGCTCTACGACTGTGAGGTACGATCATGCCAGATGAACGGACGCGCACAGAACAACTCAATGCCGCCAACCTCCCCCCGCCACCGGACGATCACATTGACTACGAAGAAGAAGCTGGCCCATACCTGCGTTTCATCAACTGGGCCGCCGAACTCCCCTGGTGGGCACTCATACTCGGCACCTCAATTATCGCCGTGCTGTACGCGATCATCACATCCGACGCCTACAATGACGTCACTGTACGCGTCACCGATGACCCGCAGTGGTCCACCAATGACAAGTTCGACGCGGTGCTGATCGTCGGTGACCGGATCGAGATCGTGGGCGAGTTCAGCCGCGAAACACCCGATACCGTTGAGACAGTCCTCAACCAGTTATTGAAGACCACCACCCGCACCGAACGCGCCGGGTTTGTGCTGGCCGAGACTGCCGCGCGGATCACGATCCGTACTGCGGACGGCGTGGTCACGGTTCCTAAAGCAGACATTATCGAGCAAGAAACGCTGGACGATGACACACTGCGCATCGTCTATACCGAAACGTCTACTGTTGTCGGCGTCGTCACTGCCATCAACGGCGACGTGTACCATCTCCGCACCGCAGACGAAGAAACCGCCACATTCGACGTGGCGCGCGTGTTGGAGCGCGAAGTGATCGAAGTCGTGGATTGCGATCCCGCTACCGATCTGAACTGTCACCCTGGCGCGATCGTCACCATCCAGCGGGAAGGTAATTCCCTCGCGGGGCCGCTGTCCACGCTGAGCAACACGCACGTTAAGATCATACTACCCTCCGGCGATATCCACGAGGTGCGGCGGCTAGACATAGAGTATTTCATCGTCGCCACACTCACCCGTGCCTTTAACGCCGGCGCTGCCGAACGCATCGTGGCAGATGGCGACAGCGTGCGCGTGGGCTACTACCAAACCGCCGGCACAGAAGATTACCTGGGCACGCTCAACGATGGCGCTGCGCAGAACATCCCTCTGGTCTACAGTGCAGGCGAGGCCACGGTCGAACTCGTCGCGTTTGACGATCTGGATACGCTGCTTGAAGCCACCGCCTCCGGTGCTGTAGACGGCCTGATCTATGTGGCTCCCGGCCCGGAACACACCGCCTTCGATACCTGGATCACAGACCACCCAGACGCGGCGGTGGCCGAAGCCACAACCACCGTATGTGAGGCGGGCTGCGTGGTGCAGATCAAGCTGGAAGACGACGAGATCACCGGGCGCATCGCTGAGGAAACCGACACCGAAATCACCCTCGTCACCACCGAAGCAGCGTTCATTGAAGTCGATGAAGACACGGTGATCGAAGAACGCCGGATGGACGCGAAGGTCTGCGCGCTGAACAATATTAGCGGCTGCGATGAGGGCATTTTCGTCACGCTGCGCATCACGGTACTGGCGTACATGTTGGCGCTGACCATCGGCTTGATCGTCGGGGTGCTGCGTCTCCCCACCAATCCCACCACAATATTTAGCAAGCTGGTGCAAACGGTGATCACCACCATCTCGACGCTGTATGTCGAGATTGTGCGCGGCATTCCACTGTTGGTGATCCTGCTGTACGCGGGATTTGTGGTCGCACCAGAACTGCGCAAGCACACGCTGGTGATTCCGGGAGTCATCGAGGCCGTTCTTGACGCGGTGCTGATGGTGCTGAATGTCCCCTTCTGGCTGTGGAACCAACTGGGCATTGTCAACATTGGCGATCTGGGCAGTTTCCCCGGCGAGATCACACTGGACTTGCAGGCGCAAGAACAAGCCATCGCCGGGCTGGCGTTTGGCTATGGCGCGTTCATCGCGGAAATCTTCCGTGCGGGCATTCAGAGCATCGGACGCGGGCAGATGGAAGCCGCGCGCAGCCTGGGCATGAGCTATCCGCAGGCCATGCGCCACGTCGTCTTGCCCCAAGCGATCCGCGTGGTGCTGCCGCCGCTGGGCAACGACTTTATCGCCATGCTCAAAGACTCGTCGCTGGTCGCGATCCTCGCGATCCCCGATCTGCTGCAAACGGGCAAACTGTACATCTCGCGCACCTTTGACGCGTTCCCCGGCTACAACACCATCGCGGTGCTGTATCTGCTGATGACGCTGTTCCTCTCAACATTGGTGCGCATCATCGAACGCCGTACACGGCTGCCCGGTTAGGAGAGACATCCCATGAGCGAAACGACTGATCCGATCATCCAGATTCGCAACATCCACAAAACATTCAGCACGCTGCGCGGCTCGGTGCATGCGCTGCGCGGCGTCACCACTAATGTGCATCGCGGCGAAGTGATCGTCGTCGTTGGCCCCAGCGGATCGGGGAAATCGACGCTGCTGCGCTGCATCAACCGCCTGGAAACGTTCGAGTTGGGCAATATCGTGGTCGATGACATCCCCCTCAAAGGCGCACGGAACATCAACCGCGTGCGTGCCGAGGTCGGGATGGTCTTCCAGAGCTTCAACTTGTTCCCTGACCGCACGGCACTGGGCAACATCATGCTGGCGCAGCGCGTGGTCCGCAAACGCAGAAAGCGCGATGCCCACGAAAAAGCGATGCATCTGCTGGAAAAGGTGGGCATCCCAGAGAAAGCCGAGTCCTATCCGGGGCAGCTTTCCGGCGGGCAGCAGCAGCGTGTCGCGATTGCACGCGCGCTGGCGATGGACCCCAAGATCATGCTCTTTGACGAGCCGACCTCCGCGCTGGACCCAGAGATGATCAAGGAAGTGCTGGACGTGATGCTCGATCTGGCGCGCGAGGGGATGACGATGGTCGTGGTATCGCACGAGATGGGTTTTGCGCGTGCCGCCGCCGACCGCGCGATCTTCATGGACGAGGGCAAAATCGTCGAGCAAGATGTGCCGGATGTGCTGTTCACGAACCCGTCGCACGAGCGCACGCAGTTGTTCCTGAGCAAGATTCTGTAAGCGTATGCCCCACCTCACCCCCCGCCCCCCTCTCCCGCCAAGCCAGAGAGGGGGAGAAAACCACCAATGCGCCTATATTCGGGTAAACGAACCACCTGATGTTGTTGGCGAAATACAAAATGGGACACGGATAAACACACGGATTTTGGTCTTTCATCTGCATCCTATTTCTGATTTCTCCAACAATATCAACCTGTCAGGCGCATTGGCGTTGGTTTATCCCTCCCACTGACCGCTGCCCCGCGCACGGAGCAGCGTGTAACTAGGGTTTGCTCCCCCTCTCCATAGGTTGCAGCGAGCGCCAGCGAGATCAACCGTCTTGGATGGAGAGAGGGTCGGGGGTGAGGCCGTTTTGCGCACTACGACAAATGACTGACAACTTCTTCGTGCCCCCACACGCCCCCCCACTTTGCCACCCGCCCCGCATATGCGATAATGATCCGTGCTGCGCCGCCGACAAGGGGCTAACAGCAGGCACAGCATGTCAACAGCGAGTCAGTGAGGGGACGACGCAGATCATGCAACAGTGGCGGAAACGACTGGGGAAAGCACTGAGCGGGCTGTTGTTCGGCATACTCGTCGCGGCGCTTGTGGCAGAACTCGGTGCGCGCTATCTCGTCACCCAGGATCAGCTCCCGAACCGGATGCCCGCCGACATTTTCGCCGCTCACGCCATCGGTTGGGCGCTGGAACCGAACCTCGCCGTGAAAATCTTCACCTCCGGCGGCGTGGTCGCGATTGACGCAAATCATGACGGCTTCCGTGATCGCGACTATCCGCAAACGCGGCGCGCGGGGGTCGGGCGTGTGGTCATCCTCGGCGACTCGTTCACGCTGGCGCTCGAAACCGCGCAAGACGCCACTTTCCACACGCAGCTAGAGGCTCGCTACAACGGCGCAGTCGAGGTGATCTCGCTCGGGGTCAGCGGCTACGGCACGGAGCAGGAACTACTCGCGTACCAGACGATTGGGCAGGACTACGATCCAGATGTGGTGCTGCTGATGTATTATGTCGGCAACGACGTGACCGACAACGGCAGTCGCCCGCTGCTCCCCCATTACACGTTGGAGCCGGATGATTCGCTGGTACTGCACGGCTTTCCGTATCGGGGTGAGTTCAATTTGCCCCTGGTGGCGGGGCAGCGCAGCACATGGTTGATGCGCCACTCTGTGCTGGCGATGTTTGCGGGCGTGCTGCTGGACGTAGCGGGCGATGATACAGCTGATACAGTGAACAACGCGTCAACGGACAACGACTCACCATCCGGCGCGCATCCCAAAGCAGGAGTGTGCGGCTATGTGAGTTGGGAGAATTTCCCGGACGCGACAGCGGAGGATTGGGCGCTCACCGAGGCGCTGATACTCGCGCTGCGTGACGCGGTCGAGGCGGATGGGCGCGCGTTCCGGCTGGCGATTGCCCCGACCGAGTTACAGGTGCAAGAAACGTATCGCGACGATTACCTGACCTACTGCGAACTACCGGAATGGGTAAACGATATCGACGGCTATCAGGCGCGGCTGCGCGCGTTTCTGGATGCCAACGGGATCGCGTATCTGGACCTGCTACCGGCCCTGCGCGCGGAAGCTGACGCAGCTAACACAGAACTCTACTTCGCCGGTAACGATGTGCATTGGACGCCCGCCGGTCACGACATAGTGACAGACGCGCTCTATGACTGGCTGGCGTGGGAGTAGGTTTCACGCGCTGGCAGCAGAAACCGGGACGCATGGGCATCCCGGTGTATGAGTTAACTATCTATGCGTGTACTCACGCAGTGAGTCGTGATGCTGATCGATCAGGCCTGAGCCTCGAACGCACCCTCGGCACGGACCAACGTCAGCGCCCGCCCGCGAATCTTGGTGCCCTGCATCCCGTCCAACACTGCATCCACATGCGCTTCCGGCACGTCCACGTACGTTTCGTACTTGCGGATGTCAATCGCACCGAGGACGCGCCCCGGAATGTTGGCGCGGCTGGCAACGGTATACACCACGTCGCCGGGACGCAGCCCGCTGTTATCCCCGACATCCATGTACAGGCGCACCATGCCCGCCTCGTGCCCGTTACGATCACGCTTGTTCCGGCGCTTGCCGTTGCCATTGCCATTGCCGTTACGCTGCGTCTGACGCGTTTTGCGCTCGGAACGCTCCCGCTTTTCATACGCGGGACGAATCTCCTCCAACGGGCGCTGATCGTCACCCGCACGCAGCAAACGCAGCGTCGCCGCCGCGATCTCTTGCGCCGAGAAACCCTGCTCCATCAGTTCGCCTAACAGCACATAGTCGTTGTCGCCCGCGTGACGTGTCATCTGCGTGACAAGCTGCGCGCCGAACTCCATTTCGCGCTGCCGCAGCACCGACTCGCGATCCGGCAATTGGCCCTTAGTGATCGGCTGGTGCGTGTAGTGTTCGATCTGCTTCAGGTTCTTGCGCTGACGCGGCGTGATCAGCGTGATCGCGTCGCCAGCGCGTCCGGCACGGCCTGTGCGTCCGATGCGATGCACATACTCAATGCCCAGTTGGGGAATGTCGAAGTTAATCACATGCGACACGTCGGAAATATCCACGCCGCGCGCCACGACATCCGTCGCGACCAGAATCGTCAGGTGTCCGGTGCGGAAGCGGCCCAGAATACGCTCGCGCTCATTCTGCGGCAGATCGCCGTGAATAGCCTGGGCGGGATAACCGCGCGCCTGTAATGTCTCGGCTAACTGCGCCGCGCCGACCTTTGTCCGCGTGAAGATCAGCGTATTGTGCAGGTCCTCGACTTCCAGCAAGCGGCTGAGTGCCGCGACCTTATCGCCTTCGCGCACCACGTAGTAGCGCTGCGTGACATTCTCGACGGTCATGGTCTGCGCTTTGACCGCCACGATCTCCGGGTCGTGCATGTAGTTGCGTGCCAAACGCCGGATCGCTTCCGGCAACGTCGCCGTGAACAGGCTCGTCTGGCGTGTCTCGGCATTAGTCGCCGCAAGAATCGCCTCGACATCCTCAATGAAGCCCATTTTCAGCATCTCGTCGGCTTCGTCCAGCACCACAAACCGCACATCATGCAGTTTGAGTACGCGCTGCTTGATCAGATCGAGCGTGCGTCCCGGCGTGCCCACGACAACATGCACGCCTTTCTTGAGCCGCCGCTTCTGGCGCTCATAGGACTGCCCGCCATACACCGGCAGCACGCGCACCCCTTGCTGGCTGCCGTAGCGATACACCGCCTCGGCGGTCTGAATCGCGAGTTCGCGCGTCGGGGCCAGAATCAATGTCTGGAGTCCTTTAGGGGCCAGTTGTTGGAGCATCGGCAGCGTGAACGCGGCAGTTTTGCCGGTCCCGGTTTGCGCCTGTCCCATTACGTCACGCCCGGCGAGTAAGTGCGGGATCGCCGCGATTTGGATCGGGGTCGGCTTGATGTAACCAAGTTCGGTTACGGTGTCGAGTAGTTCCGGGGCCAGCCCCAGCGCTTGAAACGTGTCAGACATGAAATCTCCCATAAACCGCTGTCACAATGTGCAATTAGCAGTGAGCAAAACGCGTCCCAATCAGTGCGTGCTTCGTGCCGGTTGCATGTGACAGCAAAACACCCCGCCGCGCATCAGAACGAGGTAGGGTGTCATCGTCATTCGGTATTTGCAAAGTCCTAGTATACGGGAAACTGTACGGAAAGCAATGCACAGTTTTGGTGCGGGTGCATTTCACATGGGGGGCGCTGCGAGAATGCACACCGGGATTTTCGTAGGGGTGCTGCTTGCGGCGCTCTGGGTAGTTAGCCCCTATCCCCCCAACCCCCTTTCCCCGCAGGCGGAGAAAGAGGGGGGCAAGCACGCCGTTAAGCCCCTCTCCGCTTGCGGGGAGGGGGCGCGAACAAGTTCGCGTTGGGGGAGGGGCAAACTCGCGATCACGTTATTCTGCGGAGCTACCGCAAGTGCGGCGCAGCGGCAGCAATAACGCGTATAATAGACGCTGGAAGCCAGTAGGCGCAAAACAACGCGAAAGGGCACACATGATCCAATACGTGTATGACAACGTGTATGTGGCGGACGAGGACGACCGCGCCGCGCTGCGCGAGTTTGATGGCGCGGTGTTGTGCCTGAACGAGTCCGCTGGCGCAGCACAGGAAACCGTACTCCCGGCAGACCCCGATCAGCCGTTGAGCAGTACGACGCTGCGGCAGGCGACCGCGTTGATCCACCAACAGCGCGCGGCAGGCAACAATATCGCCGTCTACACGCCAGCGGGCAAGATGTTCGCCGCTGTGCTGCCGGTAGCGTATCTGATCGCGTATCACCAGTACGATCTTCCGGACGCCTTCGTGCTGATTTCCAATTTCCAGGCGCTCTGGCCGCCGCCCCATCCCTGGATCGAGGGACTGGTCGCAGCGTACCATCTGCCCTATCGCCCCGACTACATTCAGGACGAATATCTGCCGATGCTGATGATCATGGAATGCACGCAGCAGTTGCACCACATCTGTGACGGCGTGTATCTGAGCAGCATTCACGCGCTGGGCGAAGCACGTGAGACACGCCGCGCGGGGATTCGCGCCGTACTGCGCATGGACAACGTGGATCGCAGCAGGGGCCAATGGTCGCGCGCCATGACGCTGCTCGATCTGCCAATTCAAGACGGAAAAACGGTAGACGGCGCGATCATCGATCAAGCGCTGACATTCATCGCGCAGCAGGTCGCCGCCAAGCGCAAGGTGCTGGTCCACTGTCAGGAGGGGGTCAGCCGCTCGGTGACGATGGTGTTGGCCTACCTGATCAGTCGCAAGGGCATGACACTGGGCCAGGCGTTCAAGTTCGTAGTGCGGCGGCGTCCGGTCGCGCACCCGCACCCCGTGCTGCTGTGGTCGCTGGTACAGCATTTCGGTCAGGATTACACAGAGACAGAAGTCCATCACCCGCTGTTTCTGCGCGCCGTCGCACAGATCGCCCAACTGCCGCAGGAGTGAGCATTCAATTTCTGGTTGGGCGTATACATGCAGATTAAAAAATTAACGCGGATATCCTGGTGAGCGCAGAATGGCCTCACCCCCCTCGATCCCCCCTCTCCATAGGTTCTGTCGAGCGCCAGCGAGATTGAACCATCTTGGATGGAGAGGGGGGAAGGCGCGGCGGACACCCGCCCGACTCCCCCTTTCTCCATCTCGGATGGGGAAAGGGGGCCGGGGGGATAGGGGCCGGTTTTTAAGCAACCGCGATATCCGTCTTAATTTCTTAAAGAGCATCCATAGGCCCCTTGTATCTTAGAACTATGATAAGGTGAGAGCCAAAGATAATCCG
>CBEVZO010000065.1:0-10190 GCA_965554365.1 uncultured Anaerolineae bacterium | reverse complement strand
TGCGGGCGCATCAACGTTCTGTTTTTGATCCGCGTTTATCTGTGTTCATCCGTGTCCCATTTTGTTTTTGAGGGGAGAGGTTGGTTTTCCGCGCACAATCCGCCGTTGAAAACGCGCCGAAGTATGCTATACTGGAAAACGCACACGGGCGTGTAGCTCAATTGGCAGAGCAGTGGCCTTTTAAGCCATAGGTTAGGGGTTCGATTCCCTTCACGCTCACACATATCGGGGGGCGATCCATATATCGGGGATCGCTCTTTTTTGTTGGACAGCAGCGGAGTAGCTAGCCATGCCACCAGCGGCACTACGACGAAATGAAAATGAGGTTTTTCTCCTGTTTTTACCTCGTTTTTCTCTGCGTCCTCAGCGGCCTCTGCGGTGAATGGTTTTGTTTTCGGAGGAGGCAGTATGCGCGGTCGAATGAGTCGTCACCTGTTTGCGGTATGTTTAATGGTCGGGATTATGGCGGGGCTGCTGGCGATCCCGTTGGCACAGGCTGCACCACCGCCCCAGGATACGCCAGAGGTCTACGCGGAGGCGGTCGGACAGGCAAATGTGCGCAGCGGGCCGGGTATCGAGTATCCGGTGTGGGGCGAGATTGCCAGCGGGACGCGTTACCGTGTGCTGGCATGGCATTCGCGCGTGCCCTGGTTGCAAATCGACGTGCCGGATATCGGCCTCGTGTGGGTCTACAACGACCTCGTGACAGTGCAGGGCAATCTGGCGCATGTGCCCGCCGTGAGTGACTTCCCGCCGGTGGATGATGGTCCGCCGCCCGTGATCACAACCGCGACACCTACTGCGACGATGCACAGCACACTCGCCGCTGCTATCACCGCGACGTCTGCTACCTTTACCGCGACTCCATCACCCACGCCCACGCTGCAAGGGCCGACCGCCACCACTACCGGCGAGGCGAATATCCGCTTCGGGCCGGATGTGTCGTATCCGGTGATTGTCAAGTTGGAGGCGGGGCGCACATTCCGCATATTGGAAAGGCACGCCATTGTGCCCTGGGTGCGCGTGGCGCTGGACGAATCGCCGACGGGTAACGGTTGGATTTATCGCGATATCGTGGATATTGTGGGCGATCTGAGCCTGCTACCTGTCACCGAGGCAGCCACGTTCAGCTATCCCACGCTGACGCCCACGCCGCAGACGGTGATCGCAGGTGGTGCGCCCTGGACCGGTGCGCCGCAGCCTTCCGGCCAACTCGCGGCGACACTCGGCGAGCAGATGCACACATACCTTGTGGGTAACGGGTACACGCCCTACGGCGAGCGCATCGCGTCGGTGTTTGTGTTGGACCTCACGACCGGCGACACCTTCACGCTCAACGACAACATGGCCTTCAGCGGCATGAGCGTCACCAAGATTCCGATCCTGGCGGCGTATTTCCAGCGTTTCTCCATGCCGACCACCTGGGATGAAGCGCAATTGGTTGCTGAGACGATGATGTGCAGTGAGAATCTGACCACCAACGCCATGCTGAGCCGCATCGGGGATGGCGATACGTTGATCGGCGCGCAGCGCGTGACGGCGTTTATGCAGCGTCTTGGACTGACCGGCACGTTCATCCTGCGTGAGTACGTCACGAATCCCGCCGCGCCTCCGCCTGCGGGAGGCACGATCACCACTGGCGCGGACCAGACGCAGACGCTGCCCGATCCCTCGAATCAGGTAGTACCGAGCGATCTCGGCTGGCTGCTGGTGCATTTATCAGTGCGCGCAGGACGGAACCGGACTGCTCATGGAGCGGTATCCCGACGACTTTGATACGGATGTGTGTCGCCGGATGCTCTACGCGATGGACACCAACGTGATCAACGTGTTTTTGGAGGGCGGTGTACCGCGTGGCACGCGCGTGATCCACAAGCACGGCTGGATCGACGACACGCACGGCGACGCGGGAATCGTGATCGGTCCCAACGGCGCGTATGTGTTTGTGGCGACGATCTACGCGCGCGATTGGCTGGAATTTGACGACTCAGTGGTGATCATTGGTGAACTGGCGCGCATGACGTGGAACTACTTTAATCCACAGAATCCGCTGGCAACTACCAACGCAGGCATCGTGCCGGATGTCTGTGAGCCGGAGGGCAGTCCGGCGATCAATGCGCTGCTGAGCACTAATCTGCCCATGCTGGGGCCGTAACGAAGAAATAACTCGTAAGGGCGCATGGCAACACGCCTACGCCCCTACAGATGCAGTGCGTTAGACTTTAACGCTCGGCGGGTTGGGAACGCCCATCTGCGCGGGAGTCTCATCCTCAGCGAGGCGCTGCCCGGTTTGTTGCAGGCGGCGACCGAGTGCTTGCAATCCACGCCCGACCAGCCGCGCCAGTCGGGACGCACGGCGGAACATGCCGCCGCAGTAGAATTTGATTGACCGTTGACGGCCCATTTCTTGCCAGGCCATGAGATTTTGTAGTTGTGTGTGCATAGTGTACCTTCCCGTATTCCGTGTGTTTACAGTGACTACTCAGCGATTGCCAGATAGATGTCCATCACCATGTTCTCGAACGGCGTGCCTTGCGGCGACACCGCCCCTTCGAGGCATTGATGCGGCGCGCAGTGGTAATGACTGTCCGCACGCCACGCGACGAGCTTCTGCCATGCCGGTCCGATCTGCGGCAGTTTACAGCGTGCTACCGCGTACAGCCCGCCCTCAAAATCCTTGATCCCGATCTCGTCCGTGCTGACTGCATCCGGCCCGACGACCATCCAGGCCTCGTAGCCGTAGTTCGGGCTGGACGTGCTGTCCGAACAGGTACACATCGCCCTGGTTGGGGCGAATCAGATCGAGCAACATGCGAATGGTGGTGGTTTTGCCCGCGCCGTTCGGCCCCAGGAAGCCGTAGACCTGCCCGGCGGCGATTTCCAGCGTGAGATTCTTCACGGCCTGGACGCGCTTCTTTTGGCGTCTGCCGAAATGCTTGTGCAGATTTTCGATGCGTATAGCGACTGCGTGAGACATCAGCCCTCCTGATGGTGCGATGCTATGGCCCTCAACACGGGCGGGGTTTGGAAACCCGCCCCTACGGATTGGGGCCGTTTGTGCTAATCTGGACGTTACTTTATCATGCGTTGCACATGCGTTGCACATGCGTTGCACATGCGTTGCACATGCGTTGAAGTGTCGCGGATCACATGTCATCATGCACGTTTGCACGGAACGCCCTAAAGATTAGGGGACGGGCACGGTGACACGGTATTATGGTTGAGTTGTACCGTCGCGTTACTCCTGCGCGGAATGAACACCCCCGCGCCACGAGAAGCAGGCTCGTCATGCGCAAACCCAAAGCGAAAATCCGACCCCAAGTTGTGCCCGTTGGTGATCTACGTCCCGACGATGACTACTTTTTCCTGAATCCACAGTATCGTGATGGTGTGACGGCGTTTCCGTTTGAGATGTTGGGTGAACCAGATTTAGGACACTGGAAATGGCAGGGGCCGCTGGGGATTGTTTTGGCCATCATAGCTATTGCATTGACCGTTACATTTTATTGTGATAGCTGACGATTTGAGTTATGGTGCACTAAAACACAATTCACAGTGCTAAACTGTACAGCCAATAAGGGCGATGGAGTAAATCTCACTTACGCGTATGAGATAGACGATAAATCATATCGTGACACGGACTACACCATAGGAAATACCGCAACATGCGACGACTTCCCCGCAGGCATGACGTTAAACGGGCGCTACTTGCCTGATAACCCGTCCAAATCACGGCTTAACGACAACCGTGTAGTAGACACAAGACGTTCACTTGCGCTCGAATTGATTGTCAGTCTATTTGTGTTCTCGTTTTTTGGATTATACGCTGTTGGACTCTTGTGGCAATATCACCCCCAAGCACTAATCCGCTACTGGCGAGCCCGGCATCGCTACCACCGTCTGCTCAACGAGAGCGTGATCATCGACGGCACACTGACAGCGATTCATGCAACGCAGCAGAAAAACGATGTGTACGCGATTGAAGCGCACTATCAGACGCATGATCCCGTTACCTGGACAACAATCACGGGCACGCAGCGCCGCACCCGCGACGATCTCATGCCTGACGACTTCCCGCCGCCGGGGACACCCGTGCAGATTGTCTACGCGGGCGGGGACGCACACTTCATGCTATAAACACGCGGCGCAGTTTTCCATTTGCGCAGAATGCACTACACTTGAAGCACACCTGCGATTGAACTATCGCACCAAGGAGGATACACACGCATGCAAGACATAATCATGTTAAAACGACAGAGCAAGCGCCGCCCGCAGTTCTGGTTCAAAGCGATTTTCAGCCTGGGCATCTGGTTGTTGTGGTGGCGCAGTGATTACCTGGCCCTCACCCGGCGCTCGATTGTGCGCCGCACCGGGGTATTCATGAAGGAAGAACGCGCTGTTCCACTAAACCAGGTGCAAGATGTCGCGATCTCGCATGGCGTGATCCGCCGTATTCTGGGACACGGCGATATCCGCATCGAGACGGCGGGCAGCGGCGGAACCGAGATCGTGATGCACAACATCGACGATCCGGAGGATTTCCGCGCGCAGGTCTTCGAGATGATCGACGATTTCTACGAAGACGACACCAAGCCCGCCAAGCCCAAAACCGAGGATGCCGCAGGCGAGGAAGGCGGCGCAGACGCCGAATAGCGCTCCGGACATTCCGTTGACGCATTACCGCCCGCAGCACCACCGCCCAACCGTGTCATGGTCATAGGGCGGCGGCATAGCGGGCGTTTGTTTGCCCGTGTTAGAATCAGACTGTACCTGTGCAGTCCAGTGATTGACCAGAGGGCCAGATGAGCTATCCGCCACAGCAGCAACAACCACCGCGTTCGTCGCGCCAACAACAACCACCGCGTCGCCCCCCGCGCAAGCAGAGGCGTCCGTCACGCCGCCGCAAAGGGACCGCCCGCCGGTCTGCGCCGCCGCCGTATGCCAACCAGCAGGGCTATCCGCCGCAGGGCCAGCCGGGACAGTATGCGGGATCGCCGCGTGCGCGCCGCCTCGGTCGCCGGGGCTTTAGCATCGGGCCGGGTGTGATTCTGGGCTGTGTGGGCATCGTCGGCTTTGTGATGCTCGGCCTCCTGATCACGTCCCTCGTGGCATATGACCATTACAGCGGACGCCTGGAAGACGAGATCGACAAGCTCGAAGACCTCGCCAATTACCAGTCATTTGAGTCGTCGGTGATCTACGATCATGAGGGCCACAAGCTGTATGAGGTGATCAACGAAGGTCGCCGCACGCGCGTCCCGTTGGATCAGATTCCGCAGAACTTGATCGAAGCGACCATTTCACTCGAAGACGACACCTTTTACGAGAATCGCGGCATCGACATCCCCAGTATTGCGCGCGCGGGGTGGCAGTATGTGCGCTACGGTTACGTCGTTTCTGGCGGCTCGACGATCACGCAGCAGTTGATCCGCAACGTGTTATTCACCGAAGAATACAAGTACGAGCAGTCCCTCAACCGTAAGGCGGATGAGGCGCTGCTGGCGGTGATCCTGACGCAGCGCATGAGCAAGGATGAGATTCTCGAACTGTATCTGAACGAGATTCCCTACGGCAACCTCGCTTATGGCATCGAGGCCGCATCACAGACATATTTCGGCAAGCCCGCCGTACAACTCACGCTCGGTGAGGCGGCGCTGCTGGCCGGACTGCCCCAGGCTCCCGCGTACCTCGATCCGCTGAATCCCGATCCGACGATCCAGCGGCAGGTCATGGCGCGGCGCAAGCTGGTGTTGGACTTGATGATCGAGGAAGGGTATATCACGCAGGCCGAAGCCAATGCCGCGTTTGCGGAGCCATTGAACTATGTCAGCCCAGACATCCGGCTGGACAATGCACCGCACCTCGTGGTCTATGCACAAAATGAACTCGAAAACCTGCTCACGCGTGAACTCAATGTGTCGCAGGACGAGATCAAGCGCATTATCGTGCGCGGGGGATTGCGCATCTACACCAGCGTAGACCTGGACGTGCAGCGGCTCGCGGAGGATATGGCGCGGCAACAGGTCGCGGCACTCGCGGCCCCCCACAACATGCACAACGCCGCCGTCGTGATTCTGCGCCCCAACACAGGTGAAATTCTGGCGATGGTGGGTTCGGTGGATTACGATGACGCGAACATCGACGGGCAGGTGAACATGACCACCGCCCCGCGTCAACCCGGCAGCGCGATGAAACCATTCACGTATGCCGCCGCCATCGAGCGCGGAGCCAGACCCGCTGACGTTATCTGGGACACAGAAGTACGTATCCCCATTGCGGGACAGCCGACGTATGTGCCGGACAACTACGATAACCGTTATCACGGCCCGGTGCGTATCCGCGAGGCGCTGGCGAACTCATACAACATCCCTGCGGTGAAAACGCTACAGCAGGTAGGGCTGGATTACTTCATCTGGATGATGAACCGTGTTGGTGTCGCCAGCCTGACGGACCCGGCGCTTTACGGCCCTGCGTTGACATTGGGCGGCGGGGAGATCACACCGTTGGAACTCACCACCGCTTACGCGACGCTGGCGAATGGCGGCGTGTATGTGCCCAACACGGTGATCGTGTGCGTGATGAATTCGAGCAATGAGATTCTGTATGAATATGAGCAGCGTTGTCCCGCCAACGCACGACTGACCGACCGCTCGGTGAGTGTGTTGGCCTCTGGCACACAGGTCATGGACCCGCGTGTCGCCTTTGTGATCAGCGACATCCTGGCAGACAACGGCGCGCGCACTCCGGCGATGGGCGCAAACAGTCCGCTGTATACGCCCGGCATCCCGACCTCAGTCAAGACCGGAACGACCAATGATTATCGCGACAATTGGACGGTGGGCTTCACGCGCAACATCGCGGTGGGCGTGTGGACGGGTAACGCCGATAATGAGGAGATGATCAACGTCTCCGGTCTGGATGGTGCAGCGCCGATCTGGAACAGCGTCATGTCGGGCATCTATGGCAATCAAGCGTTACTGGGTAAGCTCAGTTTTCGCTTGCCAAATGATGGGCATTTGCAGGCTCCGGGCGGCGTGTACCAACGCCAGATGTGCAATATCAGCCGCACCGCGCTCAACGACCCGGCGGTCACCTGCACGCCCGGCGCGTTTGAGTGGTTCCTCGACACACCCGCGATGATCCCCGATGCGAACGGCAACCTGATCCCGACCGCGCCCACGCCGGAGCCACAGCGTTCCGCCAATGGGCCGCAGCCGGAGGAGATCGAGCCGGGACTGATCAGGGTGCATGTGTTCCCCGTGGAGCCGAATCTCGCCAACGCCATCGCGCAAGCTGACACATCCGGCAAAACCGTGCCGCCGAAATACTGCCAGGTTCCGATTGAAATTGTGAGCGCGGTCCCTGGCGTACAGGAGCAATTGTTCATCGTGCCGCCGCCGAACGCGGATGACGACTTTTTCGCGCGGCAGTGGGCGCGCAGTGCGAGTGTGGCGATTCTGCCATTGTATGCGTGCAATGAGCAAATGCTCAGTGCGCAGCCTCAACAGGCACAGGCAGCGCCGCCCGGCGTCACGGCATACATCACTGAACCCACACCAGGCCAGACGTATCCCTCCGGGCAGCAGATCAACATCAAGGGCACGGCGAGTTTCCAGGGCGTAGGTGCGTTCTATAAGGTGGAGATCATGGGCGGGCAGCAGTTCCCGAACTGGACTACGCTCGGCGATGTGAACAACTGGCAGAATCAAAGCGGCGTCGTTGATGGTGTGTTAGAGCAGATCATGGGCGGGGGTGTCGCGCCGGGAACGTACCAGATTCAACTGGTCGTGGTCGCGCCGGATGGCAACGTGCTGGCGATTGTGCCGTCGTCGTTTAACGTGTCAGGATAGCGCATCACAAAGAAAATTCGCGCACATTACACCCCCACTCACACGAAGCCCTTGCCTAACGGCGAGGGTTTTCGTATGGCGGGGCGTCACATAGCGCAACGAAACGTATGAGGAAGCTCCGTATCGCCTGGGGCGGGCCTGTGTTATGCTTAACATATTGATATACTCGCCAGCGGTGATCATGCAGAATCACGGCGTGTTCACCATCGGACCAACACCGGAAGCGGCGATCAAGGCCGCGATCATGTGCGAAGATGTGGCGCGGACGGTCTTTCTCGCGTTCCAACTCGGCGAGCCGCTGCCCATCGCGCCAGAAGATATCGCCAAGCTGCACGACCGCTATACAAATGTGTACGGGCAATAACGCAGGAGTTCACAGTTGGCAGTAGTCAGTGATCAGTAAAACCCATTGCTCTATGCCCCGCAGGTCTTCTCCCCCTCTCCGGCTTGGCGGGAGAGGGGGCCGGGGGGTGAGGTTGGGTTTTGGTAATTCACTGTGAACCAAAAACTGTCAACTGTTCACTTTTTTTATCACTTTGTGACGAGGAGCATATTCCATGAACCAAACAGTAACTCTGGGATTGATCGTGGGCAACCGGGGCTTTTTCCCCGGCCATCTGTGCGAAGCCGGGCGTGAGACGATCTTGAAGGTGCTGGAAGAAGAGGGCATCAAGGTTATCATGCTGGGCACGGAAGATACCGAATACGGCAGCGTCGAGAGCCTGGCCGACGCGCACAAATGCGCCGACCTGTTCAAAGCACACCGCGACGAGATCGACGGCGTGCTGGTCACACTACCGAATTTTGGTGATGAGCGCGGCATCGCGAACACGCTGCGTTTCGCCGATCTGGACGTGCCGGTGCTGGTGCAAGCGTTCCCGGATGATCCAACGAAAATGGACCTCAAATGGCGGCGCGATAGCTTCTGCGGCAAGATGTCGGCCTGCAACAACCTGCGGCAGTACGGCATCCAGTTCAGCCTAACGGGGCTGCACACCGTTGATCCAGAGAGCGAAGACTTCCGCGCGGACCTGCGCAAGTTCGCGGCGATCTGCCGTGTGACACGCGGGATGCGCCGGGCACGGTTTGGGATGTTGGGCGCGCGTCCGGTGGCGTTCAACACAGTGCGGTTCAGCGAAAAGCTGTTCGAGCGTGCCGGGATATCGGTCGAGACGCTTGATCTTTCCGAGGTCTACGGGCGCATCGGGCGTTTGAAGGACGACGATCCGCGCGTGGTCGAAAAGAACAAGGCTGTCGCCGCCTATCTCAACACCTCCAAAGCACCCGCCGCCGCACTGCTGCGGGTCGCCAAGCTGGGTGTGGTGGTTGATGAATGGATGGCTGTCAACGAGTATGACGCGACCGCGTTCCAATGTTGGACCAGTATGCAGGAATTCTTCGGCGTTGTGCCTTGCACAGTCATGAGCATGTTGAGCGAAGGTCTGATGCCCTCGGCGTGCGAAACCGACATCGCAGGCACGGCGGCCATGTACGCGATGGCGTTGGCCTCCGGCAAACCGAGCGCGATTGTGGACTGGAACAACAACTACGGCGATGATCCCAACAAGGGCGTCATCTTCCACTGCTCAAACTTCCCGAAAGCCGTGCTGATCGAAGACCCGCCGGTGATGGACTATCAGGAGATCATCGCGGGCAGTGTGGGCATGGAGAACACCTGGGGCGCGGTGTATGGGCGTGTGAAACCCTCACCGTTCACCTACCTGCGCGTGTCTACGGATGATCTGAATGGCAGGATCATCGCCTACGTGGGTGAGGGCAAGTTCACCAGCGACCCGATCGACACCTTCGGCGGTTACGGCGTGGTCGAAGTGCCGCACTACCAAAAGCTGCTGGCGCACATCTGCGAAGAAGGCTACGAACACCACGTTGCCGTGAATCTCACGCTCATCGCCGATGTGGTGCGCGAAGCGTTCACGAAGTATCTGGGGTGGGAAGTCTATCACCACACCGGGTGAGGTTTGTTGCAACTCACACACGCAAAACAAATCCCCAGTCGTTGCGGCTGGGGATTTTGCAATAGATTGTATAGTTTTCAACTCGACTTTATCCATTTCGATCCAGGAGGGGTCAAAAAGGGTCAAACGACCATTTTTCACAGGTCAAAAATAACACCTTTGGACCTTCCTGAACCCTCTACGACAAGAATGGATAAAGTCGAGTTCAAATGTCTTTTATTTAACATAAACTCAGTCGGCATAGGGGTGAACGGCTAAAATGGACACCACATCTAATCATTTCAACTTGCCAAACCCTCAAGGGTTATACTGCCCTTTGTGCCAGAATGAGTGCAACAACTTTGCTCCAAAGTTTAGAGTAGAA
>CBEVZO010000064.1:0-10249 GCA_965554365.1 uncultured Anaerolineae bacterium | reverse complement strand
ATTAACGTGATGCCCATCATGCCCACTCACAGCCCCACACCTACGCACACTGCTAGCGATGATAAAACTAATCACGGTCCACTCAATGCGGCGGATCATGGGATTCTCCTGGGGGGACACTCGATTCACGGGACGCGACGCGCATCCGTCCTGCATCATAGCACGATTTCGTTGAATTGTCCGCAATGCTGCGTTAATGAATAGTAGTTTCTGCCACGCGCAAAGGGTATACTGTGTACCTAATAGTTTTAGATCACGCATTAGACGAAGGATTCTTGAATGACACGCCCCCACACCACACCGCATTTGCAGCCTTTGGACGATGAATTAGCCGCTTTCAAGCGCGATTATCCGCAATTCGACGTGGACGCCGTAGCCGCCCTACGCGCCACTGCTTACGAGCGCCTGGATCGCCTGGGCCACGTCTATTTTGATTACACCGGCGGCGGACTGTATGCGCAGGGGCAGCTTGATGCACACATGGCGATGCTGCGCGATGGCGTGTACGGTAATCCGCACTCGGCTAACCCCACATCGATGGCGATGACCGAACTGGCGGAGCAAGCACGCCATTTTGTGCTGGAATATTTCAACGCCGATCCCGACGAGTACATTGTGGTGTTCACGCAGAACGCCAGCGGCGCGCTCAAACTGGTGGGCGAGTCGTATCCGTTTGAGCAGCAGGGCCAGTATGCGCTGCTATTTGACAACCACAACTCGGTCAACGGCGTGCGCGAGTTTGCACGCGCGAAGGGCGCACAGGTGACGTATATGCCCGTGCTGCCGCCCGCATTGCGCATGGATGAGGCGCGCGCGGAAGAAGTCCTCGCGGCGGCGATTCCTGGCGGACACAACCTGTTCGCGTATCCGGCGCAATCGAACTTCTCCGGCGTGCAGCACGATCTCGCGTGGATTGCGCGCGCGCAGGCGCAGGGCTGGGACGTGCTGCTTGATGCGGCGGCGTTCGCGCCCACCAACCGGCTCGACCTCAGCGTGTGGCATCCCGATTTTGTCGTGCTGTCGTTCTACAAGATTTTCGGTTATCCCACCGGCGTGGGCAGCCTGATCGCGCGACGGTCGGCAGTGCAAAAGCTGCGGCGACCCTGGTTCGCGGGTGGCACGATCACGATTGCGTCTGTGCAGGGCGACGGCTATTATCTCGCGGACGGCGAAACGGGCTTTGAGGACGGCACGATTGATTACCTGAATCTGCCCGCCGTCGAAGTCGGCCTCAGGCATGTGCAGGACGTGGGCCTGGACGTGATCCACACGCGCGTGATGTGCGCGACAGAGTGGCTGCTCAAGCAGTTATTGAGTCTGCATCACGCGAGTGGCAAGCCGTTGATCCACCTTTACGGCCCCGAAGACACATACATGCGCGGCGGCACGATCACGGTTAATTTCTACGATCAGAACGGCAAACTGATCGACTATCGCGATGTGGAAGCGCAAGCCAATGAGGTCAACATCTCGTTGCGTACGGGCTGTTTCTGTAATCCCGGCGCGGGCGAGAAGGCGCACGGACTCACCGCTGATCAGCTTGTGGATTGTTTCAAGCGCGAAGAACGCATGACGTTTGAGGACTTCATCGTTGCGATGGCGGGCAAGATCGATGAAGCCGTCGGCGCAGTGCGTATCTCGGTCGGCATCGCGACCAACTTCACCGATCTCTACCGGCTGGTGGAATTCGCGATCTCGTTCCTGAATCGTTAGAGGTTGTAGGTTTACCCCTCCCCCAAACCCCCTCTCCGTGATCTTGATCTTGCCCCATTTTAACGGACAGTTTTTGTGGCGGAGAAAGAGGGGGGCAAGCACACCGTTAAGCCCCTCTCCGCTTGCGGGGAGGGGGCGCGAACAAGTTCGCGTTGGGGGAGGGGCAAACTCACGATCACGTTATTCTGCGGAGCTACCTTGCGCCTTTTTTACCCCAACAATTAAAAGTGTCGGACCCTGAACCGCGCGTGGAGAGGGGATTTTAGGGGTGAGGTTGGGTTTGCTTTTCTATGGCGGATACAACGCGTTGTACGTCTGATGGTGGTTCTCGTAGAATTCCTCGCCCGCCTCAGTGATTACGATCAGGTAATGCGTGGTGTTGTTGCGCGGATCGGGCCGCGTGACTTCGCGTGCGAGCGGCGGATTGTGTCTCCGCAATGCCAGCAGCGCGGACCATGACACCCCGGCATATCCGCGTCCCTCGTATGCGATACCACTTTTTCCCTCACCGTATAGGCGGGTAAGCAGTCGCCATTCGGCTTGACTCAGCATCGCCGCTATTCCTTCGCTAACAACATCGAGTCACGGCGTCGCGCCCGGTCGCAGGTGCGTGTCGAAAAACGCAATCGTGTTGTCCATAAACACACGGTCGCTCGGCTCGGTGAAGATGTGCGGCTGGTCCAGGTAAGTGACGCACTGCACGACTTTTTCTAGCGCTTGCAACCGGTCGCACAGGTCCGTCGACCATTCCGGCGGCACGAGTTCGTCCGCGTCGCCGTGATGAATACTCACTGCCGCCTGGATGCGGTCGAGATAGTTGATCGGTGAAATCGCTTCAACCACGCCCTCAGTAGCGCGCGCTTCTGCTCCGCCGCGTCCCGCGTTGCCCCACTCTTGAATTTTGGCGAAGTTCCACTCTTCGTTGCCGCTCATCGCGTTGTACAGCACTGCCGCCTGGATGCCTTGATCCACCGTGATCGTGCGCAGCGAAATGCCGCCGCCCATACTGTGCCCCCACAGCCCAATGGTGGTCGGGTTGGCCTGCTCCAATGCGCCGGGCTGACCGCCGGTTTGCCGCACCAATGCGATCAGGTTCAGCACGTCCACCGCCATCCCGACGCGGAACAGGTTTGGTCCGTTGTTGGAGGGAAAGTAGTTGCGCAGATTCGGGTGCAGCACGAGGTAACCCGCCCGCGCCAAGTCATCAGCGTACCGCGCGGTGTAGTCGATTGTGCCGTAGAATTCCGCCTCGACATAGCCGTGTATTGCTACGATCACGGGGAACGGTCCCGGCGTGGTGGGTACATTCATGAAACCGTAGATCGTCAGATTGTCGCTGGGGTAGGAGATCAGATAGCGCGTGAAATCCTGCGTTTGCGCCATTGTTTCATACATCGTCACCGCACCCCCGCCGTAAGATCGCGCTACCAGTGCATCGATCGTCAGAGTGGCGTAGCGCGCGGGCAGTGGCGGATCATCCTGGGCGGTAGCCGGAACAGCTACTCCCCGCCCAGCGATCAGCAGCAGTGAGATAAGAAGTAGCAGTGGAAATGTGCGTTGTCGTGCCATGCGTTGACCTCGTATGTATGTTCGCGTGGCTGGAATGCAGGGTGGTACTGGCTCCCGCCAATCATACGCGGTGCAACGCGTTCCGGCAACATTAGCGCCTCACAAAGTCAACGCGCTAGTCGTCGCGGCGGCGGCGGCGCGGATCAAGGATCGGCGTGGTCGAGGCTTCGAGGCCCAGGTCTATCGCGCGTCGCAGTTTGTCGTATTGCGGGTGATCGGGGTCTTGCTCGTTGAGCCACGTTTCCAGCAGGCGGCAAATGTCCTCAATGGTCATGCGGTTGGCGGGTGTCAAATGGTCCGGCAGCGACATCGCGCCCTGTGCGTAGGCTTCGGGGTCGTCGTTGGTGTGATACTGAATCAGTGTCCAGAAGAATGCCGTATACGCGATCTTCTCTGCGAATCCGCTATGCGTCAGTTCGTCGCTGATCGCGCCCAGTTGGTCAAGCTGCTTGCTCAAAAAGTCCCAGTTCCGCACGTCCATAGTTTGCCTCCGCACCCTGGTACGCATAGTTAATTAACCCAGAGTCTACGCTTTCTACGATGCGCGTGCAACTTGGCGCGAAGATGGGGCGCATTCGAAAATTGGGGCAGGGTATGTTCTCGTAGGGGGTGGGCTAACGAACCGCAGGTTCGCCCCTAACCCAGGGCACCGCAAGCAGTGCCCCTACTTTAGGGATTTGCGGAAAAACACCTCGCCGATCCCGCCGTCATTGATCCCCGCCAAAAATCCACACTCCTCAAACCCCATGTGGCGATGCCATGCTTGCGGCGCGGCTTCGTCGGCCTGTGACGAACTCAACAGGACGCTATGGCCCTGTGTACGCAGATGGTTTGTGCAGAACGTCAGCAGCGCGCGCCCGACGCCTTGCCGTTGATGCGAATCGATCACGCGGATCAGCGCGATGTAGGGCAGCAGCGACCACAAATATTCCAGGCGCAGATAACCCACACGCTCGCCGTCACGTTCCGCGAGGATGATCTCACCGGTATGCAGCTTATGCTGCAAGGCGGGAACCGCCAGATGATCATCAAACGCGTGACACCACGCAAAATCATCAGGCGTGGCGAAGCGCACGGCAAAGGAACCAGACATCATACCATCTCCGGCGGTTGGGCGATCACGGCGGCGCGCCATAGCGATCCGTTGGTGTGTAGCTCAAAAACGCGTCCATCCGGTATGCGCACAAGGACATGCACGCCGTCATCGGCCTGCCAGCGGCGGCCCACATCAATCACGGGCAGGGTCACACCACCCCAAAGCACGGTGTGGGGGCGCGGCCAGCCGTCCGGGGCATAAGTCGCTTCAACTTCAATGACGCGGAATTTCATAGGGTGCCATCCAGATAATCCAACACGAATTGCAGCGCCGCCTCAACGCTGGCGTGGCGGGTGCGGGCGCGGTTGCCGTCCCACACAAAGCGGCGTACCCATGTACCGTTGGGCGCGCTCAGTCCGATGAACGTGAGGCCAACGGGTTTTTCTGCTGTGCCGCCGCCTGGCCCCGCGATGCCGGTTGCGCTGAGCGCGATATCGGCCTGTAATGTCTGACGTGCGCCGATTGCCATGTGGTGCGCCACAGGTTCGCTCACCGCGCTGTGTTCGCGTATGATCTCCGGCGGCACACCGAGCAGCGCCATTTTCACGGCGTTAGTATACGCCACGATCCCGCCCCGCACATAGGCTGAACTCCCTGCGATATCCGTCAGTCGCGCCGCGATGAGGCCACCGGTACACGATTCAGCTGTGGCAATCGTCAGGCCCGCTGCGCGCAGGCGTTCTCCAACGGTGCGGGTGCGTGAATCACTCATGCAGTTGCATCCTTAGTCGCATCCTCAGCGGTGTCGTTGAGTGTGAATTCCCACGCGCAGTAACCGCCCAGATGCAGTTCGTCGGGCGGGCATTGGATGCAGCGTGTTTGGATACGCGGATCGATAGTCCGGGCGAAGGTCGGGAACTCGACCAGCCCCACCGGTTTGCACGGGAATGGCGGTAATCCCTTGCGTTGGCGGGTTACCTGTACTCGACACTCGACCATGCGGAAGATCAAGGTATGCTCGTCGGCCCATTTCGCCTGCTGCTGATTTACACGTGCATAGAGCCGGTAATTGAGCGCGTGTTCCAGGGCGTGCAAACCGCCATCGTCCGGCAGGTCAAACGCGCGTTTGATGCGGCGCGCTTCGGCGGCTGCGAAGCGTTCCCAGGCGCGTGCATCCATTTCAATCGCGGCTTCCATGCCATACGTTTCTTCCAGTGCCAAAAACCAGCTTCCATCGTGCGCCAGCCAGTTCTTAGCGTAGACGTCCAACAGCTTTAGCAATTCCTCACGCGATAAGGTGTCATGAATGTCTGGAGTCACAATACAAACTTTCCTTTCCGCTGATACAACATCTAGTGGGAGCGTGTGCTGATCACCAATCTTCGTCGAAGCCCTTGAAGCCGTTGGGCAGGTTGTTCATGCCTGGTTGCTGGCCGGCATCGTTTTGTGGCTGTGTGGGGATCATCACGGAAATTGTGGAGATAGGTACGTCGGCGAGCGGATCGGGCAGTGGGGTGAACAGATTCAGATCCATGATCCGACGGCGGATGTGCATCACCACTGCGCCCACGCCCGCTAGCGCTGTGATCAGTTCGATCACCAGGCCCAGCGCGGGGATAGGCATGTTGATGATCAGGGCGTAGACAGTCGTGCCTAGCAGCAGGATTGTGAGCCAGTGCCGCAGCGTGCCCTGTTTGGTCTGGCGCAACGCGTAGCGGTAGATCAATTGCCCGATCATAAAGCTGACGACCAGCCGCCCCATGAAGAACAGCAAAAATGTGATGACGCCGACCAGCACCGCTGTCACGATCAGCACCGTCGCGCCAACCATGATCGTCAGTTGGTTGAGCTGCACGAGATACAGAATCAGCAGGAAGATCAGGCCGATCATGATGACGGTGATCACGAGCGGGATCGAGAGCATGAACGTCAGCAGGCCCCACCCAATGGTCGGGACGGTGCGGCGACGGACGTGTGTGGCAGGTTGGCGGATAATACCGGGGATGAAACGCAGCCCGATCACGCCCAGGATCAACAACGTCGCCACATCGTTGATCGTCGCGGAAAGATAACCGCGTATGATCTCTGCGGCGTCGTTTGCTTGATCCACTTTGGTGATGTCGGGTTGTGCTCCGGTGCGTGTGTACCGCGTACGGCCCTGCACCACGCCGGACGGCAACATATCCGGTGGACTGGGGCGTGTCGCGGTGTATTCCAGATCGCCCGCGATGTGTGCGTCGTCGCCCACACGTAGCCCCGGATCGGAGAAGGTCACATCGTAAAATGGCAGACTCGGCACGTCGGTGTTGCGCCGGATATCGCCTACATCGGCGTCTACCATTCCGACCACGATGCCGTTGATTGTCAGCGCCTCGCCGCGAAACGTGAGGTCGCCGCCTACCATGCCGTCGATCTGCGCTTGATAGCCCCATACTTGCACATCGCCGGGATAACTCGCGTGGGGTGCGATTTCGGTGTTCAACGCCACAGATAACACGTCCATGCGGTGTGGATCGCTGGGTGTTTCGTCCAGGGGGTTGAGGAAGCGCGCGCCTTGCTCAATGACGACCGACACGCCGCCAAAGTGAATGTCATCGGCCACCGTGCCCGCGATGATCAATTGTCCACCGCCGACCCAGATATCCCCGGTGATCACAGCCCCCGCATGGATCGTGACCGATGAGGCTACACCGATCAGGTCGCCGTCGATGGTGCCTTTCACGTCGAGGATGCGGCAGAAAAAGTAGAAATCGTCCTTAATTTCCCGGTCGGCGGTCACTTCACACTTATCACCGCGCATGTTTTCGGAGGCTTCGGCACGGCGCGCTACGCCGCCCAGTGCCAGCACTACCAGCAGGGCGATCCATAGTCTATGTTGCAGCCGGATCGATACGCGCATAAGTTTTCTGCATCCTCGCACGCGGGGTCAGAGTTCGAGGCTATTGTACCAGCTAGCGCCCGAACCGGAAAAACCGGGGATCGGTGGAGGGGATGGGTATACCATCGCGGTGTTTAATTCAAGGATGTGTATTGGGGTCAGCGGTAGGGAAGCCTTCAGCGGCAGCTATGACCAATAGTCTCTGATCAGCGGAAACAAAAACGGGGGTTGTGCCAATGGCATTGGTTGCTGCGTGTGCTGAAGCGAGTATTAATGCATCCAACGTGCGTAATGGATGTTTGGCAACCAATTGCTGTGCTTGCCGGAGGATGGTCGGATGCAGTGCGACAACGCGGTACTGACATTGAACATGATCAAGAAAATCAAGCCGAAGACGGTTGAAATCGGCGGCAGACACGTTACCCTCTCGCTGTCGCCGGGCCAGTAAGGAGATGAACTCAACAGTACTCAATGCTAGATTATCGTGACAGTCCCCGATCATCATCGATCAAGTCTTCGGAAGGACGCTCGCCCACAAATAGCTTCCCGATGCGATGTCGTTCTTCTGGCGAAAGCTCTTCGGCATCTTCAATGCCACTTACATCCATGCGTAGGTTTGCCGCCCGCAGACGCGCATCGACCTGCTGCGGTGTTAGAGCCGTCGGTTGAGTTTCCGACTGAATAGTTACATCTACAACTTGCCCCTCAGCCAAATCGACTGGCTCAAGCAACCGTAATTGCCCTGCTTTGTATACCGCACGCACCGACACAACCATCACCAAGTCCTCCTATAAGCTACTCCCATTGTAACATGCGCAGAACAAGGATTGAGAACGCTCGCGATTTGGAATTCAACTTACGGCGTCGCCGGAGTCGGATCATACGAATAGAAGCCGCGCCCGGACTTCTTGCCCAGGTGTCCCGCGAAGACCTTCTGACGCAGCAGCGGCGCGGGCCGGTAACGCTCGTCACCCCAGGTGTGCAGCAGCGCCTCCAACGTACCGGCTACCACGTCCAGCCCGATCTCGTCGGCCCAGGTGAACAGCCCGTGCGGATAGTGCATCCCTGACTGCATGGCCGTGTCTACTTCCTCCACGCTGACGCCGTTTTCGGTCATCGCGCGGACCGCCTCGTTGATCAGGCTGCACACAATGCGTGGACGCACCAGCCCCGGCGAATCAGGGACACGCACCACGCCGAACCCCAATCCTTCCCAGAAGTGGCGCGCACGCGTCACGGCCTCAAAATCGCTTTGCAGCGCGGGCGCAAACTCCGCCATGCCCGTCAGCGAGATCGGCGGCAGCAGCCCGTAACCCACTACGCGCGTCGGATGCTCGATCCAACTGGCGGCTTCGGTGGCGCTGGCGGCGAGCGCGCTCACCAGCAGCAGCGCTTCCTGGGGCAAATTCGCTTCGATGCCGGTGACGAGCCATTCTTTTCCTGCACGGGACTCGTTAAGGCTCTCAATCGCGATCTGGGCACGCGTCGCGGCACGCACCATGCGATCCAGTTCCTCCTGGTCGCCCAACTGGTCGGAGATGAACAGGTCCACCTTATGGTTGCGCGCCCGGCACAATCCAGCCAGTGTATCCACAAAAGGCACTTCGCCCACAATTAGCACGCGCATGAACGGTCATCTCCGGTTTGGGTGTGTAGTTGGGGCATTGATTCGGTATGGGCGAGTTTGAAGCAGTTTAACAATAGTCGGGGATATTCGGGTGTGCGCAAAATGGCCTCATCCCCCTCGGTCCTCCCTCTCCAGCCTAGCTAGAGAGGGGGAAGACACGCCGCATGCACGCTGACTCCTCCTTTCTCCATCTCGGATGGGGAAAGGGGGCTGGGGGGATAGGGGCCGGTTTTGACCAAGCGCCACCAATATCCCGATTCAATTCTTAAACAGCATGAAACCCGCCACAAGGGCGTATTGCCCTACGCCCCTACGCGATTACCCCGTCTTCAACTGGTCGAAAAACTGCTTCCGAAACTTCGCTACCTTCGGCGTGATTACAAACTGACAATAGCCCTGGACGGTGTTGTTCTGGTAGTAGTTCTGATGATAGTCCTCTGCCGGATAGAACGTATCCAGCGCGGCAACTTCAGTCACAATCGGGTCCGGCCACAGCGTCGCCTCGGTGATCGCCTTGATCGTCTCTTCAGCGATGGTGCGCTGTGCCACAGAGTGCGTGTAGATCGCTGAGCGGTACTGTGTGCCTACGTCCGCGCCCTGGCGGTTGCGCGTTGTCGGATCGTGGATCGTGAAAAACACGTTCAACAAGTCCTTGAATGATATCACCGCCGGATCGAATGTGATCTGTACCACCTCGGCATGGCCGGTTGTGCCCGCGCATACCGCTTTATATGTCGGCTGATCGACGTGCCCGCCCGTATAGCCGGACGCCACCGCCGCGACGCCTTTTAGCTGCTCGTAGACGGCTTCCAGACACCAGAAACAGCCGCCGCCTAATGTTGCGAGTCCGGTACTCATACTCTACAAGACCTCCACCATCGATGTGCGTTGAGCGTTGATGCAGACTCTAGCAAAATTATGTGGCAATCGCGTAGGGGCGCTGCTCTGCCGCGCCCAGGACAAGCTGCGGTAGAAATTGGGCGCAGTAGAACAATGCCCCTACGCGTTCGGCTTTTTCGGATAGAAGCCGCCGCGCGGACTGTCGTCCCCGGTGAGTCCGGCCTGGTGCATCCGGTCCAGGCGCGAATGGGGCCGGTAATGCGCCGCGTGGAACGTGGCCTCGTACATCGCCTGCGCCACAGCCAGCACACGATCCACGCCGCGATAGTCTATTTCCCGGAAGGGTCCACGCGCAAAACCCGCCGCTTCCATCAGCTTGTCAATCGTGGCGGCATCTACGCCGCCGTTATCCAGCAGCGACAGCGCCTCACCATAAAACGCCTGCGCGATCCGGTTGACCACCAGTCCCGGCGTATCGGGCGTGAGAAGCGGCGTTTTGTCCATGCGGCGGACCAACGTCACCGCGCGGTCAAGCACGGCCTGCTCGGTGGTGGGCGTACGCACGACCTCCACCACCCCTGTCATG
>CBEVZO010000063.1:0-10291 GCA_965554365.1 uncultured Anaerolineae bacterium | reverse complement strand
CCTCGTGCGGCGCATCACTGGCGGGCGCTCGATCCTGCATATCGACGAACTCACATACAGCGTGACAGTCAAAGACAAGCATCCCCTCGTTGCAGGAGACATCGTTGCCAGTTACCGCCGCCTGAGTCAGGCATTAGTAGCCGGGTTGCACTTGTTGGGTGCGGATCCCCAAGCCGACAAACGCGCCACGCGGTCAGAAAACAGTAATGGCCCAGTATGCTTTGAAGTACCGAGCCATTACGAGATCACGACTGGCACGCAGAAGTTAATCGGCAGCGCCCAGGTGCGCAAGTTTGGCGCAGTGCTGCAACACGGCACACTGCCGCTCACCGGCGACATCACGCGCATCCTCGACGCACTGAGCATCAAGAGCAACGACAAACGCGAACGTATCCGCGAGCGTGTTCGGCAGCGCGCCGCGACGCTAGAAGACGCACTCAGCACCGTGATTAGCTGGAAAGTCGCCGCCAACGCGATGATCTGCGGTTTTCAAGAGACGTTCGGCTTAGAATTCGTCACCGCTGCACAGTTGACGCCAGACGAGCAAACCCGCGCGGGCGCACTGCGCGAGGAACAGTACGCCACCGAGGAATGGCACGCGCGCTTCTAGCCAGTGCGCCGGACACTCAATTCGGGAAACACGTCTCGTCGTCGACGTGTTCCTCCGCGCTATGAAGAAACACCACGTCCGTGTAGCCCAGATCTTCCACAAGGGCATACACAACTGCCTCGGCTTCCGCCTCGGCAAGCGCCAGCAGTTCAAGCTCGTAAGCTGCTTCGCGCAGATCATTCTTGGCGCGGAGGTAAGCTGCATCCTGTAGCCGGTCAATGATCGCGTTGCAATCTTGGATAAAGGGAATGTTTATACAATAGATATCATAATCCGGTCTGCCCAGGTCACACGAGGTCAAATACACAGGCGGCAGTGTGATTGTCAAGCGGTTGCCATCGCCAACCACAATCGACTCTTCCGTCACCTGTGATAGATCGATACCCGCCTTCACCACGCTACCCTCATAGGTTACGTCGAGTTCCGCGTCCGGCTCTGCACCGGTATTCACCACCTCCACCTTGACATCAGTGGTAGCTTCCTGCAATACCAACTCCGCCAGTTCCTTTATCTCCCTGACAACCACAACACTGCCTCTAACCTCTGGCTCGGCATTAGGATCAAAGCCAAAGATGCCCAGGAAGTTGTCCAGCGGATCGCGCATAAAGCTGGCGAACTCGAACATCATCACCAGCATCATGCAGCCGACCAGCAAAGCAATCACCAGCACCGGCAGCAGCGTGATGAGACGCATCGTACCAAGACACCCCAAACCCTGCCTACGCTCCCTGCGCCAGAATGAGCGTCGTGGCCGGTCAACATAGACAATCTGTTGGTCGATCACATCCACCGCATCACGTTTGTCTTTGTCGGGCATAACATCCTCCCCTTTTATCGTCGCGCGGCGTGCATCTATCAGCGTTTACGCGCCGCACGAGATCGGGTTGCATATCATTCATTCAACATGCGAAACTGATACAACTCGCCGTCCACAAACCCACGCTTACGATAATACACCCGCGTGCCCACCGACGAAATCACCGCCAACCGCTGATAGCCGCGTTCCGCTGCAATCGCGACTGCGCGCTCAATCAACTGCGTGCCGAGGCCACTGTGTTGCGCTGTGCCAGGCACACCTGCACCAATATCAAGCGCCTGCCCATAGACATGCACCTCGCGGATCATCGCTGCCCCTTCAAGTTCAGGCATAACCGGCGGCGCAGTGGGCAGTGATAAACGCAAGAACCCGGCAATAAGGCGTTCCTCGGTAATCACCTGCAAAAACAGCTCATCGCCGATGCCAGTTGTATACCACAACGCGTCCAGATGCAGCGTAGCCGAATTTACCTTGCGCCCGCGAATCTCTCGCGCACGAATGTCAGGCATATACGTGCCGCTGGCCTTGAGATCGCGTTCCACGATCTGGCGGAAATTGGGCTTCATGTCCCCCGCTACGATGTCGGTGGAGGGAATATCGCGCACGACGCGTGTCAGGCGACAATATTCCGGCGTGTGGCGGTAGGCTTCGCGCAACACATGCAGCAGTACATCATTCGTGTACGGCTGCCAATCGCCGCGCTGATACACCTGCATCAACTCCGCGCTCTCGATCAGCGAACACGGGTAAATCTTCAACTCATCAGGCTGCACATCGGGATCGCTGAACAGGCGTTGGTAATCCTCAATGTCCTGTTCCGGCGTGGAACCGTAGAGGTTCGGCATCCAATGCGCGTGAATTTTGAAACCCGCGCCCCGCAACAGCCGGATCGCGCGGCGTGTCATGTCTACTGTGTGCCCGCGCCGGTTCAGCCGCAGCACATCGTCGTCCAGGCTCTGAATGCCGATCTGCACTTTCGTCGCACCCAGCCGCCGGACACGGATCACTTCGTCCACATCCAACTGATCGGGCCGCGTCTCGATCACCAGTCCGACACAGCGACAAGCGGCGTCTTCGTTTTCGCGATGTGCGGCGTCGAGTTCGTCCCACGTCGCGTATTCATCCACCACCAACCGCGCACGTTCCCCGCGCGCAATCGCCTGCGCATAGTCTCGCGAGCGCCGCATTTCTTCCTCATAAATCCGCTGCACGGTCAGGTTATATGACTGATCAAGTTGCGCACCATCAAGCGTTACAGTGGTGGGATTATTAGGGTCCAACTGCGACACTTCACGCAGCGCCACGCGGACATCTTCAGTGCAGTCAATCCCCTTGCCAAAGTCATGTAACGCATCAAACACGCGCTTGATAAACCACAACTGGTAACTTTCGGGGTAAAATGACCATGTGCCGCCGAGAATGATCAACTCGATTTTGTCGGTGGGATGCCCAGTTTCATGCAACGTGTTCAATCGTGACATGGTTTGCAGATACGGGTCGAAGTGATTCTGCTCGGCACGCTGTGCGCCCGGCTCACTGGCAAGATAGCTCTTGGGCATCCGCACATCGTTGGGACAAAAGATACACTCGCCGGGGCAGGGAAATGGCTTGGTCAGCACCGTAACAGGCGTCACACCGGACATCGTACGGATCGGTTTCATCCGCAGACGGCCCAGCACTTCCGGGTCATACGGCGGCAAGCCACCCGTGCCCGCCAGTTCGCGGTACGCGCGAATCAGGTCATTCTTATTAAACAGCCCATTCCCATCTTTGGGATGCTGCTTGAGCAAGGTCAACAAGTCTTTTTGCGACAGCTTGGAACGCTGCACCACTGCGTGTAAAATCGCTAACAGCGGCTCGCGGTAAGCGTCTACATCTACCGGGGGTCGGAATTTCTTACTCATACACGTCCATTCCGTCAAATTGCCATGCCAAGTGATCCTACCGTCAACTACTGCCAACTAGAAATCAGCAGCTTGTAGCTACGGCTGAAAGCCGCCTAAAGCGGCACCGCGCTACCTTGAGCAGCCAGCTCGTTCGGCTGGTTGACCACAGCCCTGGCAGCGATATTCACTGCCGCAACCGTATCAGCGGGCGCAGAGTACCCACAAGACACGCAGGAGAACGTACTTTGAGTAGGCCGGTTGCGTTTGTCAATATGTTCACACTGCGGACAGGTGCGCGAGGTGTTGCGCGGATCGACCGCAATCACCAACACGCCCAGAAGGACGGCCTTGTAGGTGATAAAGTGACGCAATTGATGAAACGCCCAGTTCGCATGGCGTGCCCTCTGCCGGCGCGAAACCGTTACCCGATCACGTATCCCCTTGAGGTCCTCAAGAGCGATGCCGCGCTCGGTGCCTTGCGCCTTGTACACGATCTGCTTACTGATGCGGTGATTTGTGTCAGTTTGGAAACGTTGCTGTTTGCCGGAAAGCTGGCGGAGTTTGCGTTTCGCGGCGCGTGTGCCCTTGCGCTGCAAGTTGCGACGGCGATGCGCATAGCGGCGGCGTTGGTCGTCCACCGCTGCACCACTGAATGTATCACCGTCCGAGTCCGCAACCAGATTCACAATCCCCATATCAACACCGAGGAAGTTGTCCACCGCTGTCGGTTCCGGCGTTTCCACCGCGCAGCTGACCAACAGGTAGAAGTCGCCGTTAAGATAGCACAAATCCACTTCGCCCCGTTCGCCATCCAGCAGGTCACGTTGACGCGCCCCGCACACATAGCCCATGCGTTGGCGACCGCCAAGCGTCCAAATGTTGATCGTCTGTGTGTCGAATTGGAAGCTGAGAATGCGAGCGTCGTAGGGAAACGCGCCATGTGGGGCAAATATACGCGGCGTCTTGCGATCGAGCTTGTAGGCATCGGCCACTTTGCTAATCGCCCGCACTGTCACCTGCGCCGCCAATCCATACCATGCGCGGATATCGTGATACACCAGATGGTGCAGCGGATACTGCTGAAATGTTTGCGCGTCCCACGCCTGCTGGCTGATGACGTTGCAGTCCGCATTGGCTGTCTCAAGAGTTTCCAGCAGCAGGCGGTGTTGTTCAGGCATGGGTTGCAGTTTGATCTTGGCTGTCAGATTCATGGAAGCAGTGTATCCTGGGATGGAACTGTAAGTCAAACTACCAACAGCTTATCTCCCACATCAAAGCCAGCGTATTCGTCGCACGGCACAAGGATACAGTAAGGACATGAACAACGCCACAATCAAACGCCTAAATGACATCAATCGCGCTTTTTACCGTATCACTGCCAAGGCCTTCGACCAATCACGCAGCCAGCCCTGGCCCGGCTGGGAAACACTGCTGCCCCACCTGCACCCGCCGTTAAGCGTGCTTGATGTGGGCTGCGGTAACGGGCGTTTTGGCGCATTCCTGGCGGAACATCTCAGCGCAGACATCGCGTATACTGGCGTGGACAATAACCCGGCGCTACTAGAACGCGCACGCGCAGCGGTGACCGTCAGCAGCGTGCAATTCGAGCAGCGCGACATCGTGGAACATCCGTTGGACACGGGCACGTATGATCTCGTGGCGCTGTTCGGCGTGATCCACCATATTCCCGGTAGTGCGCAGCGGCAAGACTTCATGCGCACGCTGGCGGAACGTGTCGCGCAGAGCGGACTGCTGGTATTCGCCGCGTGGCGCTTCTACGATTTCGAGCGTTTTCGCAAGCGCATTGTGCCCTGGTCAGAGACAGACATCAGCCCCGATGAGGTCGAGCCGCACGATTACCTACTCGATTGGCGGCGCGGCGAGCGTGCCCTGCGCTACTGTCATTTCGTGGACGACGACGAACACGCCGTACTGACCGCCGCCACAGGCTTGACCGAAATCGCCACCTATCGCGCGGACGGACAGGCCGGTACGGTGAACCGCTACAGCCTCCTACAGCGAAACGCAAACCGAGACACAAACGCATGATCGACATCACCCACCGCGACGACATTCCCGCCCTACACGACGCCCTGATCGCGTGGTTCGAAATGCACAAAGCCGATCTCCCCTGGCGGCGCACGCAAGACCCCTATGCAATCTGGGTATCAGAGATCATGCTGCAACAAACCCAGGTCGCCACCGTGATCCCGTACTACGAGCGTTTTCTGACACAATACCCAACCGTACAGACTCTCGCTGCCGCGCCGTTGGATGACGTACTCAAACTGTGGGAGGGCTTGGGCTACTACAGTCGCGCCCGGAATCTACACCGTGCCGCGCAAATGGTAGTCGCCGAGTTTGGCGGCACGTTCTCGGCCAGCGTCGATGAACTGCGCCAATTGCCGGGCGTGGGACGGTACACGGCAAGCGCAATAGCGAGTCTCGCGTTTAGCATCGACACGCCCGTACTGGATGGCAACGTGATCCGCATCCTGACACGGCTGTTCAACATCGCGGATGATGTGCGCAAAACTGCCACGCAAAACGCACTGTGGGGCCTCGCAACACAGATTGTTCCAGCGGGACGCGCAGCCTCTTGGAACGAAGGCTTGATGGAATTTGGGCGACGCGTCTGCACCCCGAAATCACCCGCGTGCGATACCTGTCCTATTGCGACACATTGCGCGGCACAGCAACACGACACACAACACGCACGGCCCATCAAATCACCACGCCCGAAAACGCCGCACTTCGATGTCTGCGCCGCCGTCACCCGCCGTAACGATGGGCGACTCTTGATCGCGCAGCGCCCGCTGGACGGAATGCTTGGTGGTATGTGGGAATTCCCCGGCGGCAAACGCGAACCGGGCGAATCGTTGGAAGAATGCCTGCAACGCGAAATCCGCGAGGAGTTGGGCTTAGAGATCGCAGTCGGCGCACAGATCGGCACAGTCAAGCACGCCTATTCGCATTTCCGCATTACGCTGTATGCGTTCGAATGCCGGCTTGTCAGCGGCGAACCTCAAGCGTTAGAATGTGTAGACTGGGCCTGGGTTACACTCGACGCACTAGACCAGTACCCGTTCCCTGTCACCGACCAACAAATCATCGCCATGCTGCGCAACGGCGGCGGGCAGTTGGGCATGGATTTAGGTTAGTAGGTTAGCAATTTGGGCAAACACTTGACATATCGACAGATGTCAATATAATCAAAACTATGAACATCGATCCAATTGCATTCGCAAAAGCACTGGCGGACGACACCCGCCAGGCCATCATGAAACATCTCTGCTGTGAATGGCTGAGCGTAAATGACGTGGTGCAGAAACTGGGCGGCAAGGTCAACCAGCCCACCGTCAGCCACCATCTAAAGAAGCTGGAAGAGGTCGGGCTGGTGATCGTGCGTCAGGAAGGTCGCCAACGCTTCTATACGCTCAATCAACAGCAGGTCAGTTCGTGCTGTGGCGTGTTGCTGCGCGTCTTCGCGCCAGAACATCAGGCCAACGACTGCGCAGAAGATGCGGCAGAAGATGCTGTGGCAGAGTAAGCAACCGTCTTGATGCAAACCAGGGGCGTAGTGTGTATGCGCTAGTTTTTTTGCCCAAACCTATCGATACTTGTCAATATGAGGAGCAAACCATGAGTCAGAATGACCAGATTCGCGATGCAGTACAGGAACGGTATGGCGCAATTGCGCGTTCGCTTGATGTAGTTCAGCCCGCAGCAGCGTCATGCTGTGGTGACGCACCGGCTGCCGACAAAGCGGCGGCTGCCGACTGCGGGTGCAGCAGCAAACTCTACGCTGACGCACTGCTGGAGAACTTACCCGCCGATGCCGTTAACCTCTCGCTAGGCTGCGGCGATCCTGTGACGATTGCCAACCTCAACCCTGGCGAAACCGTGCTTGACCTGGGCAGTGGCGGCGGCATTGATTGTTTCATGGCTGCGCAACAGGTGGGGGAGACAGGTTACGTGATCGGAGTGGACATGACGCCGGATATGCTGGCAAAAGCGAATGCCAGCAAAGCCCGCATGGGTGTATCCAACGTGGAGTTTCGCGAGGGGCATATCGAGGCGCTGCCGGTAGATGATGACAGCATCGACGTGATCATGTCCAACTGCGTGATCAATCTCTCGCCGGATAAGATCGCCGTGTTCCACGAAGCGTTTCGCGTACTCAAACCGGGTGGGCGTGTATCGATCAGCGACATCGTGACGGAAGGCGAATTCAGCACAGAGGCACGTGCGGAGATGGATCAATGGGCCGCCTGTGTCACAGGGGCCATTGACGTGGAGGAATACACGGGTATGATGCGTGAAGCAGGCTTTGTGGATATTGAAGTGGTCGACAAAGCGAGTACGGACGAAATCGTGGGGCACACACCGGGCATGCCCCGCGTGTACAGCGCGCGGATTACCGCACGCAAACCGGCATAGCGCCGGGCGACACAAGAAAACCGGGCGCTCTGTGAAATTGCATCAGATCGCCCGGTATAGAGTTTAAACTACCTGCACTTCACAGCCGGTCTCTTCTTTGAGCGCCGGACTGAGCGTATTTTCGAGATACTCCATCGTGGTCACATTGTCACCAGCAGGGCGTCCCAGCACGATGAGTTCCGCCCCCACATCCTGCGCAGCCTCAACCAACGCCGCCTTGAAATCACCCTTGCGTACGGTGAAATCAGCCTCGACACCTTCCTTTTCAGCGCGTTCCTTCGCCATCAGCAGCAAGAACTCGCCCAAGTTTTCCATTTCCTGATCCATCCCCGGTGTATGCTTCGCTGAATACTTCTCCAGAAAACGCACGTCAGAGACAAAGATAAAGACCAGTTTCGCGTCGTTCTCTTTAGCGATCTCAATGGCACGCTGCTGAGAGCGAATGCTGGCCTCTCCGCCGCGCGTGGCACACAAAATCACATCCATACCGACTAGCCTCCCAAAAGTTCAAAGCGTATCAGCAACCATATACTGCCGATTAACAGCGTGAGCAGAGTCACTGGCACACTGACCCGTGCGAATTTACCAAACGAAAGCGGATACCCCGCACGCTCCGCCACGCCAGCCGTCATCAGGTTCGTTTCACCACCGATCAAGAACCCGTTGCCGCCCATTGCTGCGCCCATCGACAACCCATAATATAGGATTTTATTGCTCGCCGCGCCGCTGATGTTGCCGGACAGATATTCCACCACTGGCAGCATCGAGGCGGCGAGGGGAATATTCGCAATTGAGAACGACAGCAACCCCACACCAAAGACAATCACAAACACGCCCGCGTAGAGACTCGACCCCACCACGTCGCCCATCAACCCGGCAACCGCACCGATCAAGCCCACTTCCTGAATCGATCCCACGAGCATAAACAGCATCATAAAAAAGACCAGCGTCGTCCAGTCCACCAGGCTGAGCATCTTCTGGACGTCGGTTTCCACCCAGACTAACATCATCGTCGCCGCAAGCAAGGCAGTCACCGCCGGGGCCATGTCCATCGACTCCTCGACGATGAAGATCATAATCGTCACAGCGAAGACAAACAGCGACTTTCGCAGCACCACCACGTTTTTGATTGTGGCGTTCTCCTCCAACTTCGCATACAACGTGGGAGAAATGCCCTTTTCGCCTTGCCCGAACACCTCGCGGAAATGCCAGATCACATACGCCGTCATCACCACCAGCGCAATCAAAACACCTACCGTCTGGTTGATCAGGAAGTCGTTGAATGAGATTTCAGCATACGCACCGATCAGGATGTTGGTCGGCGTCCCGATCAACGTGCTGATCCCGCCAATATTCGACGCAAGAATTTCGGGAATCAACAACGACGACGGCGGCAGATTCAGCGCGATGGCGATCTCCAATGTGATCGGGACCATCAACAGCATGGTGGTCACGTTGTCCAACAACGCCGAGGCCAACGTCGTGATGATCACCAACACAATCACCAGCGTCATCGGTTGACCGCGACTCCAGCGGTACGCCTGGAACGCCAACCACTGAAACAGTCCCGTACTTTCGATCACACTGACGACAATCATCATACCCATCACCAGGAAAATCACATCCCAGTTGATATACGTCAGCGCACGCTCGAAGTTGAAAATGTGCAAGTCTTCGGAGATCAACTCGCCGCCGAAGAACGTCGTCGCAAAGACAATCGTCACGCCGAACAGCGCCGCTGTCGCGTTGGGCATCTTTTCGAATGCGATAATCAGCAGCACGACGAAAAAGGTTAGCGCCGCGACCCAGAACCCCAGCGCATAGCGGTTGGAAACCTCAATCTCACCGAGATTCACCGACTCACCACCTTTGAGCGTCGCCACGTCGTCAGCGGAGAGATGCACCGGATCGGCTTTGAAATGCGAGTGTACCACTTCCACCGTCACGGCAGCGCCAACCACCTGCGGCAGCGCGACCTCCCACGATCCATCTTCGCGGCTTTCAGCCATACCCACCGGTTCCTCGTGTTCGTCAAAGAACACCTCAATCTCCGCTCCGGCGATAATCTGACCTTGTGCGTCCACTAACACGCCGATCATCAGCGCATTTTCCGCTTCGCCTTCACCGTCGCCGTCCTGCCCCAGCGCCGGACCAGGATCGGGCAGCCATAGCCAGATCGCTGCCACCAAACAAAACGCTGCCAGACCATAACGCCATAACGTCTTCTGCATGTACACCTCACTATCGTGCAAGCGGCGACACTAATCGTTATATGCCGCCACAAATCCGTACCAAAGAGTTCAAGCTGGGCGTAATGAGCCAACTAGGGCCGGACGTGCCCCTCACCTATGATGATCCACTTGTACGTGGTCAGTTCCACTAACGCCATCGGGCCGCGTGCGTGCAGCTTTTGCGTACTAATCGCGATCTCTGCACCCAACCCCAACTGGCTGCCATCGGTGAAGCGCGTCGAAGCATTCACATACACCGCCGCCGAGTCGATCTCGTTGAGGAAACGTTCCATCGAGGTCGGATCGC
>CBEVZO010000062.1:0-10399 GCA_965554365.1 uncultured Anaerolineae bacterium | reverse complement strand
CCAAGCAGCACCCCCGGCAGCGTCAGTTCATGCACCAGAATATCCCACACGCTACTCACATTGTCCCACAATCCCACAAAACTTGTGGGGAGCGTCACCAGACGGTCAGCTTCCTTGCCGCTAAACTCGATCCACAGGCCGCGCAGCGTACCCGGTTCGCCATAGACCCACGCGGCATCCTGCCACGCACGCAGCGGTAGGTAGATGTAAGGCACGAATCCGAGCAGGAAAATGCCGGTCGCGAGCAGTGCCCACTTGCGCCAGTAATCGCGGTATGCGATCAGGTCCGGCCACAGCGCCAACAGCAGCCCCGGCGCGATGAAGGCCACCGCACGGTGATGCGCCACACCGACGCCACCGATCAGCGCCAGCAAGAAGACACGTCGCCGCACGTTCCGTTTCGATGCACCGGGCAGCGCCCACAGCGCGACGAGCAGCAGCAGTACGATCAGCGCGAGGCTCATGCTGTACACTTCGGCAACCACGTGATGAATCCAGATCGACCGCGCAAGTCCCAGCGGCAGCAGCGCCAACACCGCCAACCAACGGCGCTCCGTCAGCCGCCAGATCAACAGCCCCGCACCGATCAAGGTCACCGCGCCCCATGCCATCGCGTACAGACTAGCGGCGGTAGCAGGCTCCAACCCGGTCAGGCGCAGCGGGGCAGTGAACACGTTGCCCAGGATCGCGAACAGTGGATAGCCGGTGTGGTGGATCGTGCCCCAGATGTTCAGCGCGACCTGAATTTCGCCCACGTCCTTGATGTATTCGTTCTTCAGGATCAGCGCGTCGTTTTGCTCCGGGAAACTGCCGCTGATGTGCGTTTGCAGCGTCAGGGCGTAGAGCGCGAGCAGCATCAGTACCGCGCCCAACAGCGCTGCGCGTTTCAGAATGGGCATCGTGCGTTCAAGTGTGGACATACGCTTCTCGGTAGATAGTTTTGGTTGCATGACGCGCGCATTATACCGCACTCCGCGCGCTTGCGGACTAGCCAACTGATCGTATACTCAACGTAACACAAGGATGATACAGGGGTGCATCATGAGTGAGATCACAGCCGAAACGTTGGCCGCGATTCCGTTGTTCGCCGGGTTGGACGAGTCCGCCTTAGCCCCGCTGGTGGCTGCCGCGCGACAGGTGACGCTGGGCGCGGGCGAGATTCTCTGCAAGCAGGGCGCACCGGGCAGTACGATGTTTATGGTGTTGGACGGGCGGTTGAAGGTATTTATCCAGGGGCCAGATGAGCAGGAAATCGTGCTGGACATCGCGGGGCCGGATAATGTGATCGGCGAATTGTCGCTGATCGATGGACAACCGCGTTCAGCCACCATTGAGGCACTGAGCGACTGCACGCTGCTGGCGCTGGATCGCGATCCGTTTATGCAACATCTCGCGCAGAATGCGCTCACTGCGCTGCACTTGCTGCATTATCTGACGACGATCATGCGTCAGCGGGTGCTAGAAAATGAGGTGGTGCTGACGAGCAGCAGTGCGACACGGCTGGCGCAAACGCTGTTGTTCCTCGCGGAACGGGATGGGCGTGTCGCACAGGGCTTGATCACCAACCGGTTGAATCAAAAAGACCTCGCGGCGGCGATTGGCACGAGCGAGGAGTGGGTGGCGCAGATGCTCGCGGAGTGGTGCCGCGAGGGCATCATCGGCATGACCGGGGCGCGGCGGTTGTTGCTGCATGATGTGGACGCGCTGCGCGCCTTGAGCCAGCACGACGATTAAGCTATATCCGCTAGCACACAGCCTTTATGGTCGCAAAGGCTGTGTGTGGTCCGACTATGCTATTGTGAGAGTGTGATCGCGGCGGGCAAACCGCCATGAGCCAAATTAGCGCGGCTCGACGATCATGCGTACTGCTGTGCGTTCCTGATCCTCGATCATGACTTCCGTGAAGAACGGAATACAAATCACGTCAATGTCATCGTCGGTCAAATAGCCGCGCGCAATAGCCACGGCTTTGAGCGCCTGGTTGACCGCACCCGCACCAATCGCTTGCACTTCGGCCCGGTTGTGTTCGCGCACCACACCAGCAATCGCACCTGCGACTGCGGTGGAACGCGAACGCGCCGACACCTTGATGAGATCGACCGGTTTGGTCTTCTGGTCAGCTTTGGGTGTATCAGGAGCCACTTGAGGTGGGTGTATAGGTTGCATCATCGCCCCCGTAGACTCAAAAAACCTCGAATGTGATACGTGCAATTGTACTAATACGCGCTGAAGGGACCTCCCAACCCCACTTGTTTACATTGTACATGATTTCACTACGCAGGCCAATCACGTTCCCACTGGGAGAAAATCCCGTTTGACCGGGAGCAGACAGTGTGCTATATTGTCAGTAGTTCCTAAACATTGTCATTCTAACGCACTCTACTCCTGATTTGTGTATCCACAACTTGTTCAGAATTCCTGATCCTCAGGTTGACACACATGCGCGCGCTGTTTGTCGTTATTGTGGCAGGCTCGCAATCTCGTGTAAGCTGCTCAGCTTGGCGAGGTCATGAAATAATAGTGCTGTACGGGGCAGGATACTCACGGTCCCGGTCGGAGATTCCCTATGGATATGGACATTGCAGAACTCGAATTGCAGAACCTAGAAGGTCTGCGCGAAATGGCGCGTGACGCGGAAATTCCTGGGTTCAGCCGCCTCAAAAAGCAAGACTTGATCTTGCGCCTCCTACGCGACAAAGCCGAGCGACAAGGGCACGAACTACGCGGCGGGATTCTCGACGTCATTGACGACGGTATTGGCTTTTTGCGCTCGAACCAATATCTGCCGGGCCAAGACGATATTTACGTCAGCCAGACACAGATTCGTCGTTTCGGGTTACGCACTGGCGACATGGTGATCGGGCAGGTGCGACCGCCCAAAGACTCGGAGAAGTATTACGGTTTGCTCCGTGTCGAAGCAGTCAACAACCTGGACCCCGAACAAGCCAAGCGCCGTCCCCACTTTGAAGACCTTACCGCGATTTTCCCCGAAGAACGCTTCAATCTCGAAACCAGTCCGCGCATACTTTCCACGCGCATGATCAATCTGGTAACACCGATTGGACGCGGACAGCGCGGTTTGATCGTCAGCCCGCCCAAAGCCGGTAAAACCACCATACTGAAGGATGTTGCCAACGCGATCAGCTACAACTATCCGCAGGCGCACCTGATGGTCGTGTTGATTGGTGAACGTCCCGAAGAAGTCACGGACATGGATCGCTCGGTGCAGGCTGAGGTGATCAGCAGCACGTTCGACGAGCCGGTGCAGTACCATGTGCGCGTTGCGGAAATGGCGCTGGAACGTGCCAAGCGCCTCGTGGAATCGCAGCGGCATGTTGTGATCCTGCTGGACAGCATCACGCGTCTGGCCCGTGCGTATAACCTTGTTGTGCCGCCCAGTGGACGCACGCTCACGGGTGGTCTTGATCCGTCGGCGTTGTACCCGCCCAAGCGTTTCTTTGGTGCGGCGCGCAACGTCGAAGAGGGCGGCAGTCTGACCATTGTGGCGACATGCTTGGTCAAGACGGGCAGCCGTATGGATGATGTGATTTACGAGGAATTTAAGGGTACGGGCAACATGGAGTTGCATCTCGTGCGCGAACTGCAAGAGCGCCGTGTGTTCCCGGCGTTCGATATTATGCAGTCTTCAACGCGCCGCGAAGAAATGCTACTCGGCCCAGACATCTTACAGCGCGTGTGGACGATGCGCCGCATGTTCGTGCAGATGACACAGCCCCCCGCCAACTACGACACGGCTGCTGCGACTGAGGCCTTGATCAACCAACTGCGCCACACCGATAACAATGAGCAGTTCCTGGAAGAACTCACCAACGGGTTCTAACTCGCTGTAGCACCTGCCGATTTTGTTCACCCCAACACCTGCCGCGCGCGGGTGTTTTTTTGTGTATTCATTCCCCCGCGACCCTAATCGGCGCGCCAACACGACTTCATGTATACTAGCGGCATGGAGGCCAACACCGACGGGATGAGGATATGTGACACATGAGCAAGCCGGATGTGGCGGGGGTCTGCCAGTATGCGTTACAGCGGCTAGCTGCCGAACTACCCTCTGCGGCACATTATCATTGTCTGGGGCACACCCGCGATGATGTATTGCCCGCTGCCCAACAATTCGCGGGGCATGAACAGATAACGGGTGCGGCGTTGAGCTGCTTGATTACAGCGGTGCATTTTCATGATCTGGGGCATATCGAGCAAGCGCTGGGGCACGAGGCGATCAGCGCACGCATCGCCGCCGAGCAACTGCCGGGGTTCGGTTTCACGCATGACCACATTGCGCTGATTAAGCGCCTGATCATGGCGACCAAAGTGCCACAGCATCCGGTCACGCTGTTGGAGAAAACTATCGTGGACGCGGATATGGATTCGTTGGGGCGCGAGGACTTTCTGGAAACGAGTTATGCGCTGCGCCGCGAACTGGCGGAGTTCGGGCGCATCTTTAGCAATGCGGAATGGTATGCCCAACAGATCGCTTTCATGCACGCGCACACCTACTTCACCTCGGCAGCGCGTATGCTGCGCGGTCCCGGCAAACGCCGCAATATCGCGCAGTTGGAGCAGTTGTTAGCGGTAAACCAGGTATCCGACGCGTGAAGTCCGCTCCATGCCTATAGCAGCAATGTGGCCGCCAACCCCGCATAGATATGCGCCGCCTTGTGCAAGTCTTCCAGCCGCACATGCTCGCGGTTCGTATGCGCCAAATTCGGGTCGCCCGGCCCGAAACCCACCGTCGGGATATTCGCCTGCCCCATCGTATACACGCCATCGGTAGAGAACGGCCAATGCCCGATTTCCGGCGCGGCGTTGTTCACAGTCTGAATCGTGCGCGCCAGCGTGATCACGAGCGGATGCGTGCGATCCAGTACCCAGGCGGGATGCGCCTCACGCCCCATGCACTGCAACCCCGTATACGACGGATCGTTGTAGGTGGTGATATCGACCTGTGCGGGAATCCCCTCGCGGCTGATCATGCTCTCTAGCTGCGCCTGGGCCGACATGACCGTTTCACCGAGCGTCAGGCGGCGATCCAGATACACTTTGCAGCGGTCGGGCAGTGCGTTCAGGCTCGCGCCGCGACTCTCGATCCCTGTGACCGCAATCGTACCCGGCCCCAGGAACGTATCGTTGGGCAAGTCTCCGGCGAGAAGCTGCACCGCGAAAACCAACCGCGCCGCCGCATAGATCGCGTTTTGCCCGCGTTCTGGTTGGCTGCCATGTGAGGCTTCGCCGTCCACTGTCACACGGAACATCACGCGCCCGCGTTGCCCGCGACTGACGTGCAAATTCGTTGGTTTGCCGAGCAGCACGAAATCCGGTTGGATGCCCGCATCCTCAATCACATGGCGGATCGCCAATCCTTCACACGGTTCTTCTTGCACCACAAATGCCAGCACCAACCGTCCGTTGATCTGCTCCTGATAGGGCAGCAATTGCCGCGCGCCGTAGATCATGCTCGCCAACGCGCCTTTGGCATCCGTAGCACCGAGGCCGTGCAGCGCGCCGTCCGCGATCACGCCGTCATGCGGCGCATACGCCCATTGCTCTGGGGCCGTCGCTGCGACCGTGTCGAGATGTGTGTCATAGAGCAGTGTCGGGCCGTTGCCGTTACCCAACGTCACGATTACGTTGCCCATCGCGTCTACGCGCACATTCGGGAAGCCTGCCGCGTCCAGGTGATCGAGCAGGAGTTGCACAAGCGTGCCTTCATGGGCGGACACGCTGGGGGTCTGCACCAACCGTTGCGCGAACAGAATCATATCGTGCGTGGTCGGGCGATCCAGGGCCAGAGTACGAAGAGATTGCGTGCGAAAAGCCACAGTTTAGGATGCTCCATGTGCTAAGAGGACATGCGGCACGGTGCGCAGCATGATCTGAATGTCTAACGTGAGGGACCAATTTTCGATGTAGTAGATGTCGAGCAGGCACATTTCCTCAAACGGGACTTCGCTGCGTCCGCTGATCTGCCATAATCCGGTTAGGCCGGGCATGACACGCAACCGCTGTGTGTGCCAGGATTCGTAAAGTTCAACTTCGCCAGGGACTGCCGGACGCGGCCCGACCCAACTCATCTCGCCGCGCAGAATGTTCCATAACTGCGGCACTTCGTCGATGCTGAAGCGCCGAATCCAGCGGCCTACGCGCGTGATACGCGGATCATTCTCCACTTTGGGGCGTCGCGGGTCGTCGCCCGTTTCGCGGATCAAGTCCGCCCACAATTCATCTGCGTTGATCACCATCGACCGGAACTTGTAGACCTTGAACAGCTTGCCATTCAACCCTACGCGGTCCTGCGCATACAACACCGGACCGGGCGTATCGAGCTTGATCGCCAGCGCCACCAGCGCCGTGACCAACGCCACAAACGGCAGCGCAATTAGGGTGCAGACGAGGTCTAACCCACGTTTTGCCAGCCACCGCGTGGGGCTGATCGCCGGTTCCTCGTTGAGGCCGAGCAGCGGAATCCCACCCAACATCTCGACCTGTACCTGACTCAAGCTGAGTTCGAATAGGTCCGGCACGGTGCGCACCTTGATATGCTGACGCTCACATTCGCGCACAATCGTCACAATCTTGCGTTGGACGTTCCAGGGCAGGGTGATGATCACGAGGTCCACGTTGTGCGCGTCGATCAGGCGTGGCAGGTTATCGACCATGCCGAGCGCCGTCAGACGGCCCAGGTCGGTCGCGCCGCGATCAGGATCGTCGTCCACAAAGCCGACGACCTTGTAGCCTAAATCGGGCCGTGCGACGAGGGTACGCATCACCGAAAGGCCGACGGTTCCCGCACCCACGACCAGCACGCGCTCCACGCCGATCCCGCGCCGCCGCAGCGAACTCCGTATCGCGCGCAAGATCAAGCGCCAGCAACCCAACACCAGCACCACCAGCACCGCCGCCTGAACGATCAGCAAACGCGAAAAAACCAGCGGACGCAGCAAAAAACTCAGCGCCATCACGACGACGGCGGCGTTCGTGACCCCGTTGGAGATTGCGAACACTTCCTCCCACCACGTCCGCCCCCGGCGTTCACGGTAGAGGCGCGCGTTCTGGTTAAAACCCAACACCATGAGCGCAAAGATTATCGTGTACGGGATGTAGGGGGCAAAAGGCGCGGCGTTGGCTTCGTCCACCGGCTGCAAAAACTGCACCTCGTAACGCAAATAGTACGAGAGCAGAAACGCGAGGCTCACCAGGGCGATATCCACCATTGGCAGCACCCAGCGCGGCCATTTGAAGGGCGTTTGATCCATCATGCATTACTACCTTACATGGTGCGTATGTCCAAGCCGGAACCGGACAGACACCCATCTGTGTTTACATCTTATAGTGTGCCAGTGCGCGACGATAACTCTGCACGGTCTGCGCGGCGGTGTTCGTCCAGGTAAATTGTGCGGCGTGTGCGATACCGCGTGCGCCTGCCTCGGCGCGCCAAGCTGCATCACCGATCACATGCGCCAACGCCTCCGCCCACGCGCCGACATCGTCCGGCGGCAGGCTGTAGCCGGTGTTGCCCGCCGCTTCGGGCAGCGAGGACACGTTCGACACCACGACCGGCGTGCCACAGGCCAACGACTCCACTACCGGCAGCCCGAAGCCTTCAAACACCGAGGGATACACCAGCGCGTCAGCAGTGTTATACCACAGTGGCAGCTCTTCAGCAGGCACGTAACCAGGTAAGTGTACCGTCGCATCTAGATCGTGCTGCGCGATGGTAGCAAAGATTTCGTCGGTCATCCAGCCCCGACCTCCCGCCAACACCAGATGCACGGCGCGACGCTCCGTTTCGGGCAGCCGGGCATAGGCGCGCAGCAGCATCGGCAGATTCTTACGCGGTTCCAGCGTACCCAGGAACAACAGGAAACGTTCCGGCAGCCCTTTTTGCGCGCGGAAGGCTGCGATCTCGGGATCCGGCAGCGGTGCAAATTCCACTCCCACACCGGGGGCCGCTACGTCGATCTTATCCGCAGGCACGCCAAATGTCACGGTCAGATCGCGCGCGGTACTCTGCGAGATCGCGATCACGCGGCGCGCACGTTGGCACGACCAGCGCGTGAGCAACCGCAGATACAACCGTCGAGCAGCAGGCAACCGTTGCGGGTAATGTACAAAGCTGAGATCGTACACCGTCACGACGGACGGTGTGCGTGTCAGCACCGGGGATACAAACGCCAACGCGTGTAACAGGTCCGGTTGCGTCTGCATAACGGCGGCGGGCTGTAAAAGTTGTTCCCACGCGATGCGTCGCACGGGACGCGCTGTTGACCAGGGCGCGCAACGGACGGTCAGGCGTGCGTGGGCTGGCGGATCACTTTGTGGCCCCGCAAACACCGTATAGCGCAGCGCTGGATCAGCCGTTGGCAATGCGCGGAGTAGGTGGTAGATGTAGCCGTTGATGCCCGCGCTGCGATAGCCCTTGTGGGCTGTGAGTAGGTGCGCGTTGAGCGCAATATGTGACTGCATGGCGCGCATTATACCAAAAACCGGGCGCGTAGTGTGAAAATCGCGTTGGAATCGCGGCAAGAGGACGAATAGCCGTGCGTCTGCGGACCATGTACAATAGAAAAGGAATGCTTATGATCGCGACTATGGTGTGGTGCATTGGGGCAAACACGCATGGTGTTGAACAACCGCTATAGCCAGCACGCACGCCGCGCCTTGAATCAAGCGCGCTTGCTGGCCCGCGATTTCCAGCATCGGGCAGTGGATACCGATCACCTGCTGGTGGGCATCCTGCGCGAAAGCAGCAGCGTGGGCGCGCAGGTGTTGATCGAGTTGGAAATGGACCCGCGCCGCGCTGAACTGGAAGTGCGTGTGCTGCACGAGGTGGTTGATCTACTGGTCACGCCGCTGAAACTCACTGAGGCGCTTTACCGTGTGCTGGCGCTCTCAATAGAAGAATCGCACTGGTTCGGGCATCACTACGTGGGCACGGAGCATCTGCTGTTGGCGTTGGCGCGCACGCGTGAGGGTGAGGCGGGGGCGTTGCTGCGGAAGTTGGGCATCAGCGCCGATCAGATTCGGCGGCGCGTGCGGCTGCTACTCAATGATGGTGTCACCGAACTGAGCATCGAAGCGGCGAAGCGCACCGCCCGGCTGAGTGAACTCTCGCGGCGGGTGTTGAATGCGGCGAGTCAGCTTGCGTCCCCAGATACCAATCACCCGGCAGGCATCGAACATCTACTCATCGTGCTGGCGCGCGAACGGCGCAGTATGGCGAGCCGGTTACTCGATGCGTGCGACCTCAATGTGGCGGCAGTTGAGGCGGCGCTGCTGGACGCGCGGCCCGAAGCGGTGACGCGCTCCCAGGCGGTGCTGGAAGACGTGATCGATCATGCGGTGGATCGCGCGGATCAGTTGGGGATGCACTATACCGGCACGGAACACGTGCTGCTCGCGCTGGCCGAGAATGCGCACGGCGCGCAGCTATTGCAGCAGCACGGCGTCACGCTGGACGAGTTGATCGCCGCCATTTTACGCGATCTAGACACTCGTTAGCGCGGCGGGGGTGTGATCGTCGGTGGCGGAGGAATGGACTTTCTCCTACGACTGAACAGCCCCAATAACACCGCACCCACCCCGATCATCAGCATCATCACCAACGCCGATCCGCCGGTGGCGAGCAGCAGGCGCGTCGTGGTATCCAGCGGTTCGGTTTCCTCGACGGGATTCCGTGCGGCGATCTCCGCGCGCAACTGCTCCGGCGGTACAGGGACCGCGCCAAACGCGTTGACCGTCAAACGCTGCCCCGTCTCGATGATAAATGTGCCCTCGTGAGGCGTGGTCGTGCGATATGTGACCGCGTCGATGAAGGTGACGGTATACGCGCCGCGCAGCAAATTCTCGAAGCAGTAGCCCGTTTCGCCCTGCGCCGTGACATGCGTGGCGATGATCGTGCCACCGGTAGCAAGATTCACGTTCACGCCGGGGAGATACGCCTCTCCCGGTTGCCGGACGCCGTCCGCGTTCAGGTCCGCGAACGTCTCTACACACAGCGCGCCCGTACTCCCCTGCGCCTGGGCCAAATACCCGCCCACGCTCAGCACAAGGATCACAATCAGCCACCACACGATCCGTTTCAACGCCACACCTCACAGAATGCTGCTGCATCACACTACCAGCGCGAGTATACTTCGCGCGGGCGATTCGTGCAGGGTGTTTGCGCGGCGGGAAGCTGACGCGCACCTGTTGGGAAACAGTGAAGGGGCGAATTTTCGCACGGATCGCGCATGAGTCCCTATAATCGCGGCTGTGTAGCACATCTCACACGGACGCGGAGCAACAATGCTACTGGCGATTGACGTAGGCAACACCAATATCGTGTTTGGCGTGCATAACGGCGCAGATTGGACGCACACCTGGCGCGTGCAGACCGTGCATA
>CBEVZO010000061.1:0-10424 GCA_965554365.1 uncultured Anaerolineae bacterium | reverse complement strand
TACATACACCGGCAGCCGCGCGCCGCAACTGATAAACGAGAGCAGGAACCCGGTCAGCTTGCGGTCGTTTTCGTTTTCCAGCGTGCGCGTGGCGTACACCGCCGGGACGTTGCAGCCAAAGCCCACCATCAGCGGCAGAAAACTCTTGCCGTGCAGTCCGATGCGCCGCATGATGCCGTCCATCACAAACGCGGAGCGCGCCATATAGCCTGTGTCTTCCAGCACAGAGACGGCGAAGTACAGTGACATCATCACCGGCACGAAGACCAACACGCCGCCCACGCCCGCGATCACGCCGTCTGCGAGCAGCGCCTCGACCCATGTGCCGCCCAGCCCGACGAGTTCCAGCAGTCCCACGACCCAGTGTGTCACCGGGCCGCCAAATACGCCGTCGATCCAGTCCATCATCGGGGCGCTGACGTTGGCGGTGAACTGAAACACGATCCACATCAGCAGCAGAAAAATCGGCATGCCCCAGATCGGATGTGCAATCACGCGATCCACTTTGTCCGATGCAGTTTCAATAGCCGTGTGTGTGCGCGTCATGATCCCGTTGAGCGTCTGTGCGATGAACTGGTAGCGGACGTCGGTGATCAACGTTTCGGAGTCATCATCAGTTTGCGCGGCGATGCGCGTCATTGCCTCGTCTGCGGCGACGATCAGATGGTGATATCCTGCGCTTGCCAGTCGCGCGCGGAGGTCTTCGTCGTTTTCCAATAGCTTGATCGCCAGCCAACGTGGGCGGAACTGATGACTCAGTATCGGGTCGGCGGCGATTTGCTCTTGCAGCACACTGATTTCGCCTTCCAGTACGGGGCCGTAGTTCATTTGCAGCAAGATGGCGCGCGGTGCGCCGCCAGTATGCTGCGCAATCAGTTGTCGGAGTTCGTCCAGCCCTTCGCCCTGGCTGCCGACTGTTTCCACCACTGGGATGCCGCCCAAACGCTCCGAGAGCGCGGCGAGGTCGAATGCCAGGCCGCGTTTGCGCGCGGTGTCGGTCATGTTCAGGGCCAGCACCAGCGGCGCTTCGAGTTCGAGCAGTTGAGTCACTAGAAAGAGGTTGCGCTCGAGATTTGCTGCGTCTACCACAGCGATCACCAGGCGCGGGCGGTCGTTGATCAGAAAATCGCGCGTGATAATTTCTTCGGCAGAAAACGCATTCAGACTGTACGTGCCGGGCAGATCGACAAACGTGATCTCGTGGTCATCTATGTGTACCGTGCCCGTTTTCTGCTCGACAGTTTTGCCCGGCCAGTTGCCGACATGCTGATGCGAGCCGGTCAGGGCATTAAACAGCGTGCTTTTGCCGACGTTCGGATTTCCCGCCAATGCAATGATGGGCGAGGTCGCGGTGCGTGCGGTGGATTCTACGGTATGGCAGCCACTCATAAGTGATCAGGCTTCCAGAGGACGAACGCTGATTTTACGCGCCATGCCGCGCCCAATTGCCAGCCGCCCGTCATGCTGCACAGCCAGGATCAGTGGACCAGCAAAGTGGTTTTGTACCACGCGAACCTGCTGCCCCGTGTTCAGCCCCAGGTCGGCGAGCCGCTTGCGCAAACGTCTGCCGCCTTGAATGGCGACGAGTTCGACTGTCTGCCCGGTGGAGATAGCACTCAATGGGGTAGGGATGTGTGCCTGATTGGAGTGTACGGGTTTGGTGAGCATAGTTATCCTACATCGAAATACTAATTGCGAATTATTCTCAATTGCGATTATTGTAAATTATCCGAGGTGTATTGTCAAATTGGCAGTACCACTTGGCACTGCCCCGTGTGCGCATTGTCACTTCTTAGCATGTGTTTATAGTGAGTTGTAGCAAAACTACTAGTATCAAATACGTGTGTTTTTGCCGGAGACATAACGCTGCGTATACAATCGGTCCACAGGCAATGACGCAGTTAGAATGCAGTGGTATACGATATGGTGTCAACCTCAGATGTTATCGCACAAGTGCGGGCGCGCGGGGCGCGTCTCACGATCCAGCGGCGGTTGGTGATCGAAGTGTTATGCGCGGAAGGTGCGCATCTCGCGGTACATGACATTCAGCAGCGTTTGGACGCGGATGGCTGCGCGATCAGCGAGACGACGGTGTATCGCATTGTGCAATGGCTCAAAGACCTGGGCCTGGTTTCACAGACCGATCTGGGCCGCAATGGTGTCATCTATCAGATTATCGGCGATCACCCGCACCATCATTTAGTGTGTCTCAACTGCGGGCAGGTGATCGATGTGGACGATGCGCTGCTTGTATCTCTCCGGGTCACGCTGCGCCGCGACTTCGACTTCGAACCGCGTATCGATCATATGGCGGTTTTTGGCGTTTGCGGCGCATGTCGTGAGGCCACAGACGAGTGATCAACGGTTGACGTGCCTCTCCTACCCGCTAGAATCAGCAGTATGCTGCGGAGATCGTTGCGGACACAAAACCGCTACAAAAACAAGGGATGCGTGAGCTAGTATCACTTGTGTCGCAAATCATGGATCGCTAATATCACATTGGCGCAGATTGTTGCGTTCAAATGACAAAGCGCGCTATTTGCTCGATCATGACGACGAACGCCAGCGCATTGCGGAAACCGGTCAACGTCGCACGCTGCGCGAGCACACGATTGCGCGCCGTGTCGAACAGCTTCACGCGTTGATTAGCGCACATTTGACGCAGTAAACGCGCTTCTACTACTCTGTCGGGCGCTCGAAATGTAGCCAGTAGAACGTGTATTGCTTGTGCAGCGCCGGAACACCGGGTCGGTTCACTAGCGGCTCGTCGCAGGTAAAATCGGGTGTGCCGATCACGCGCAGTCCGATTTCAGCCGCTGGTTCGAGAATGCGTGTGCGGATGGTGTCGGGGTCGTAAACAAACACTAATCCCATCTCGTCCGTCACGCCATCGAGGGGCAGCGGGGCGCACCAAAAATCGGTGGAGAGCGTCAACAGGCCGCCCGGTTTCAGTACGCGATAGCATTCCGCCAGGAAGCGCGGGGCGTCGACCCCGTGTTCGATCACGGAGAGACATGTGATCGCGTCGGCCCAGGCATCGGGATAGGATGTCGCTTCGATGTTCTGCACGGTGTAGTTAATTGGCCCTTCGGTATAGGGCGTAATTTCCAGGTCACAGCCGTGTAGATTACGGTAGCCGTAGAGCGCCAGCCAGCGCAAAATGGTCGAATCGCTGCTACCCGTGCCCATATCGACAATCACCGCGTCACGCGACAACTGTGCCATGATCAGGCTGAACGCGTGCAGAAAGTCCCAGTTTTTCTCGCGTGCCTTGTGAGGTTTCAAGCCGAGTGCGGTGGTGCGATGATAGCTGTCTTCAACTTGTGCCCAGCGTTTTAGCGGTTGGGGATGCTCCGGTGTAGTGCGATACTGTGCGGTTTGCGTATCCGGCAGCGGAAATATGAACAGTGCGCGTAACGCGCGCATGTAGCGCGTCAGGCGCGTAGACTCACCGGGCACATAGCGCAGCCCGTACATGATTTTAAGGTACGGCACAAAGAATAACCGGCGCAGCAGGGCCAGCACACGATTGGAGAGTTGGGGTTGGTGCGTTGTCATATGATAGAATACCTTTATCTGGCGAGGCAGGGACGTCCCCTGCGAAACAGCGCCGCCGATTATACCACTAACGCCGCATCATGCGGATATAGGGATGAGTATGCCGAGTGAAACGCTGGTGTCAGTTGTGCTGCCAACGCTCAACGGGGAAACCTACATTTCAGAAGCGATCCAGAGTGTGATTGATCAGACACACACGCACTGGGAACTGATTATCGTGGACAGTTTCTCAACTGATGCTACGCCGGAGATCGCGGCCCGGTTTGCCGCACAAGATGCACGTATCCGAGTGATCCAGCATCCCAAAGAAGCGGGACGGCTCCCCGGCGCGCTCAACGCTGGATTTCAGCAAGCGCGGCAGGAGGGCTATCACACCTGGCTGTCGGACGATAACTGTTTCCGTCCCCATGCGTTTGCAGTCATGGCCGATTATCTGGATGCGCATCCTGCGAATGACCTGGTCTATTCCGATTACACGGTACAGTATGAAGATGGGCGGCCCGAATTTATCCAGCGTGTGAGCGCGCCAGATACACTGGCAGAGAAAAACGTTGTCACGCCTTCATTCATGTATCGTGGCGCGATTTTCGCGGCGATTGGCGGCTATCGCACGGACTATTTTCTGGCGGAAGATTACGACTTCTGGCTGCGAACCTATGCGCAGTATGTGCTGCATCCCATCAACGAGGATTTGCACATCTATCGCTTTCACAATGCGGCACTGACAGCCCAATTTTCTAGACAGCGTATAAGCGAAGTAGTGGAGCGTGTGTTGTTGGACAGTGTGCAGCGTTCTCCCTGGACGCACTACCGCTATGGACGCGCGCGGATGTACCTGTATCTGGCAGCGACTGCACGTCGCCAGGGGGCTACGGCGCGCCAACGGCGTTACATCAGGCGTGCGCTGTGGGCGGCTCCGCTGGTGGTGCTGCGCCGGGGAGTGTTAGCGGTCGTTACGCGAATCGGCGGGGCACAGCGCAGCCAGTGGCTCAGCCAGCGGTATGTGGCGCTGAAACGTTTGCTAGGACGCGCGTAATGTTGAAAATCCTTGCGCTAGAGTCAAAAAACCGTTGACCGCCCCGCGAAGTTATGGTATACATGGGGGCACATGCGGCCCCGTAGCTCAATTTGGCAGAGCAGTTGACTCTTAATCAATTGGTTAGAGGTTCAAGTCCTCTCGGGGTCACCAATCGCATCAACACTCACCACCCGGTGAGTGTTTTTGTTTCCCCGATCCGCCAGCCTGGGTTATTATTGTGGGGCAGGTGGGTACAACTCCGTTTCGCGACAGGAAATCGGCTATGTCAATTGCGACGTTCAAGACGCTTATTCAGGCAGTACAAGGGATGGGATGGCAGGCGGCGCTGCGGGCTGTGCAGTATAACAACACGCTGCGCAGTATGGATCGCCGTTTCGCCCCTAAAAAACCGCGTGGCCGATTTCGGATGTTGGGGAGTGTTACGGGTGTGGAACAGGGGCCACGTGGCGCGCTGATCCACACAGAACAAGGGGCGCTCGAACTGCACGTTGTCGCGCCGGATATTGTGCGTGTACGCGTGCATACAGAGTCGAATTTCCCGCCTCCGTTTTCGTATGCCGTTCACAAAATTGATTGGCCGCAGCCTGCCGTGCAGGTCGATACCAGTGGGCAGTCGGTTGTCGTAAGCACAGAGCAATTGGTGTGCCGCGTGGACCGCGAAACGGGGCGTATCACGTTTAGTATACTTGATGGTCGTGTGATCAGTGAAGATGCGGAGGGATTGGCGTGGCGCGGTAACGAGGTGCGTTGGACGCGCAAACTGCCGCCCCACGAACGCAGCTATGGATTGGGGCAGCGCGCCAGTGACTTGAATCTACGTGGTAAGCGGCTGACATTATGGAACGGCGATCCGCTGCCCGATTACGCGCGTGACGTCGATCCGGTGTATTACAGCATTCCGTTTTACCTGGGCGTGCAGCCGGATCTGGTGTTTGGTGTATTATGGGATAATCCCGCGCGGGGCTATGTGGACCTCGGCACGGCACAGGCAGACGAAATGTCGTTTGGTGGCGAGACGGGCGAATTACGCTTTTACCTGATGGTCGGCGCGACGATTGAGGCGGTGTTAAAGCAGTATACCGAACTCACCGGGCATATGCCGCTGCCGCCGATGTGGGCGCTGGGATTCCACCAATCACGTTGGGGCTATGATAGCGAAGCGGTCTATCGCGATCTGGCGGAGCAATTCCGCGCGCGCAAACTGCCCTGTGACGTGTTGTATTTTGACATCGACTACATGGACGGCTTTCGCACCTTCACCTGGGACCGCCAACGGTTCCCGCTGCTGCCGGGATTGCTAAGCGATCTGGAGGGGCAGGGGTTCAAGGCGGTGGCGATAGTCGATCCGGGCATCAAAGTTGATGAGGGCTACGAGGTTTACCAGCAGGGCACGGAGCAAGAGGTATTCCTGAAGTACCCGAACGACAAACCAGTGGTGGGTCCCGTGTGGCCGGGGAAATGCGAATTCCCTGATTTTTCTAGTGCGCGGGTGCGGTCCTGGTGGGCTGATCATATTCCGGTGCTGCTGCGCGCAGGGTTTGCGGGCATCTGGAACGACATGAACGAACCCACCGCGATTACCTTCCAACCCAACGGCACGTTGGCCGATTACGTCAAACATGATTGGGACAATGTGGGACAAACGCATGTCGGTGGCGGGCACAACACCTACGGCATGTTGATGGCGCGTGCCACCCGTGAGGGGATCGAGAAATCGTGTCCCCGCAAGCGCCCCTTTGTGTTGACGCGGGCCACGTATGCGGGCGGTCAGCGCTATGCTGCCTCATGGACCGGCGATAACGGCGCGACCTGGGAGCATCTGCGTTTGAGTATTCCGATGGTGCTGAATGCGGGGTTGTCGGGGCTGCCGTTCACGGGGCCGGATATCGGCGGATTTGCGGGTGATACGAACCCGGAACTCTATGCGCGGTGGATGCAGTTGGGCAGCCTGATGCCCTATTTTCGGTCGCATACAGCGGCGGGCACAGCGTCGCAAGAACCCTGGTGTTTTGGGGACCAGATCGAGACAATCGCGCGTCGTTACCTGGAGTTGCGCTACCAACTGCTGCCGTATCTCTACGCGGCTTTTGCGCGGAACGCACAGGAGGGGCTGCCGATGGTGCGCCCGCTGTTCATGGAAGACCCCAGCGACGACAACTTGCGCGGCATCAATGATGCGTTCATGGTGGGTGAGGCGATTCTGGCTGCGCCTATTGTGGAGCTGGGCGCGACACAGCGCGAGATCTACCTGCCGCGCGGGGCGTGGTACGAATACGACACCGGCAAGCTGATCGATGGTGCGCGCACGGTGACGGTAGATGCGCCGCTGGAGAAAATGCCGATTTACATTCGGGCGGGTAAGGTGATCCCGATGTGGCCGGTGCTGCAGTATGTGGGCGAACAGCCGTTGGAGGAAGCTCGTTTGCGTGTCTATGCGGGCAGCGGGGAAACCACGCATTACGAGGATGAAGGTGAAGGCATGGCGTACCAGACCGGTGATTATCGCTGGTCGTATTTCACCTGCAAATTCCTGCCCTCCGGCCAGTTTGCGATTGACTGGCGGCGTGCTGGAACTTACCAACCTCCGTATGCGCAGGTGCGCGTGGAGGTGGTCGGGATTCCTATTGAGCCGGAAATGGTCACGCTGGATGGGCAGAATGCCCCGATCTGGTATTACGAAGCGGGGATTGTCGAGTTCATCGTCAAGCCGTTTAACGAAGCGCGTATTATTGGGCGCGATCCATCGTCATCCGGTGCGCAGCGGACATTGGTACGCAAACCGCGCGATTAGTTGTCTGGGTCTTCTGTTTCCAAGTCACCGCGTGCTGCGCGGATGATGGCTTCGATTTCGGGCGGCGCGGGCGTCCAGAGATGCACGTCCATGTCGAGATAACCGTGTGCGTCAAAAACGATACCTTCGGCTTCGAGCCGCGCGCGTTGCTCGGCAGCGCCTGAGGGTGAGCCTTTAATGCTGATGCGGCCCTGCGCGTTGACGACACGCTGCCAGGGCACATCATGCGCGTCATTTTTTAGCGCACTCATCGCCCAGCCGACCGCGCGTGCGCCACGCTCCACGCCCAGCAGCCGCGCGATACGTCCATACGATAACACGCGGCCCGGCGGGATGTGCCGCACCAGGGCATAAACCAACTCGTTGAATGAAGCTTTTTTGCTCATTGTGTTGCCTCTTAGGATTCAGACCGCCTCATGACCAATTATACGCGTATGCTGCGCCCCTGGCTGCTGGTGTTGATTATCACCGTGTTGTATCTGGCGGGCATTTTTATCTCCAACGATGCTGATCCCGAAGTGTTTGTGACGTTGGGCGAGTGCTTTAGCGTCTGCGGTGGCGCGGATGGCGAAGATTGCTTGGAAGACAGTGCAGGCTACGACGGGCAGTTTGGCTACTACATTGCCCGTGATCCACTGGCCTCACCGGACTGCCTGGATGTGCCCGCATACCGGATGCAGCGTATTCTGCTTCCAGCGTTAGGGCGCATGTTGAGTCTGGGACAGGCGGCGGCGATTCCCTGGGCGTTTGTGGTGATCAATTTGGTGGCGTTGGTGATCAGCACAGCGTTGCTGGAGGGATTGCTCATTGCGGAGGGCGTGAGTCGCTGGTATGCGCTCAGCTACGGGTTGTTCGTGGGCGTGGTGCTGGCGGTGCGGCTTAGCACGACCGAGGCGCTGGCGTATGGGCTAGTGATCGCGGGGCTGTGGTTTGGACAGCGCGACCGGCTGCTATGGGCGGCGCTGATGTTGGCGCTGGCGGGACTCGCGAAAGAGACAACTGGGCTGTTCACGGCAGGCTATGTGCTGTATCTGGCATTGCACCGTCGCTGGCGAGATACGCTCAGCATGGCGCTGATTGTTGGCGTCCCATTCATATTGTGGCAGTTTGTGCTATATGACTGGTTGGGCGAATTCGGGATCGGCTCCGGTGGCGCGAAAGGCACGCCGTTTGAGGTCATCCCGTACATGGGTGTGTTGAAGATCGCGACAGAGGGGAGTTTTCTGGCGTTTCTGGTGTTGGGGGTGCTGTTGATCATCCCGGCGGCGGTGCTGCCGAGTGCCTGGGCGTTATGGCGCACCGGACGCGATCTGCGGCGAGGCCGGTGGGATTTGTATGCGTGTTTGCTGCTGGCGAACGCGGCGATCATGCCGTTTGTGCCATTTTCGACATATCGCGAATTCCTGGGCTTGCTGCGCTTTATGCCGGGCTTGGTGCTGATGGTGGTACTCTATGCCGCGCGGGAGAAACTGCGACGTCCACTGTTGTATAGCACGTTGTGGATTGTGCTGCTGTTGTTTGTGATCGCGGGTTAGCGGCGCGCATCCAACCAGCCCCAGAGTTGGCGCAGTGTTTCTGTCCAGAATCCCACACCCCAACTGATATGCATGGTGGCAAACACGGCGGGCAGTCGCAGCGCCAGCGTCTTGTCACGCCGGGTGGCTTCGCGCAGCGACGCGGCGACGTTGATCAGCGCATAGCCGGCGATCATCCAGCGCCACAGCCGCGCGATCCAGCGGTGCAGGGGAGCCAGCAACACACCACCGAGCAACGCCGCCACAAATGCGGGCGCGACGAGTTGGCGCGGGCGGATCGAGGCGGGGTGTTGGCGTACCATGCGGGATTTGTCTGCGCCGTAGCGGAAATATTGCAATGCTAATCCTGCAAGCGTGCGGCGTCCGTAGTATGCGGAGACAATATCCGGCGTGAGGTAGATGTGTCCGCCGGATTTGCGCACGCGGTAGTGGAATTCGTAGTCCTCGTTGACCGTCAGCCCCGGATTGAATTGGCCCACACGTGCAAAGACCTCGCGCGGCCATGCGCCGAGAAACACATGATCGACGTATTCGGCGCGGCGGCTGATACGGTAGCGGCTGGGCACGCCAAACGGCGAGCAGTAACCAACCGCGATGGCATGGCTCAGCGGAGTTGTCCCCCTACTGCGCAGCGGGCCACCAACTGCGTCTGCGCCGGTCATGCGCAAATGATGTATGCATTGCCGCACATAATCCGGTGCGATGATCGTGTGTCCGTCGATGCGCACGATGATGTCGCCGCGTGCCTCGTCTAGCGCGAGATTGAGCGCGTGTGTTTGAATCTGCGCGGGATTGTGCAGCAGCCGCACGCGTGGATCGTCGCCCACAATGTCACGCACAACGGCGATAGTGTGATCGGTAGAGTCGCCGTCCACGATCAGGATTTCCAGGCGGTCGGCGGGGTAATCTTGTGCCAATACCGCGCCCAATGACTGCCGGATGAAATGCGCTTCGTTGCGCACGGGCATGATCACCGTTACCAGCGGGAGCGGAGTGGGATCAGGCATCAGTTGGTCCGGTGCGACGTGTGCGAGTAAGCAAAAATCGTCCCGCGATAAGGGCTGCTGTGAGAACGACACCGATAATGGTCAAGCCTACGCTGAGCGTCCAATGATTGAGGTCGTAGCGCAGCACAATTTCGGTTTCTCCGGCGGGCACGCGCACTGCCATAAACGCCAGATTCGCGCGGTGGAGGGTGACCTCCTCGCCGTTAATCGTCGCAGCCCAGCCGGGATACCACGTTTCGGCGATCACAAGATACGCGGGGGCGTCGGTGGTGACACGGTAGCGGCGTTCGGCTGGATCAGTGGTCAGCGGCGCGACCTCGCCCAACCTCACCTGCGGTGAGGCGACCTCACCCGCGTCTGCGTTCGGCGGCGTCCCGGCGAGTATCACCTGTGCGACGGGGTCCCAACCGGGATCGCGCAGCGCGTTCTTGATTTCCTCGTCGTCGGCGAACCACACCGCATCCGTGATCAGCCACGCCGTGACCGGATCGTAG
>CBEVZO010000060.1:0-10475 GCA_965554365.1 uncultured Anaerolineae bacterium | reverse complement strand
CGTGATCGCGGCGCTTGACGGAGCCACCACGCGCTTGAATCCGCCGCCGTTGCAAGCCTACCTCGACACGCTGCCCGGCGATCTGACGCCTGCCGCATACTCCGCGCGCATGGTGCGCGACAGTATCGCGCAGCAGGTCGCGACCGAGATGCCGTCTGAACTGCGCACGTTGTTTCTGAACGCCAATACCGCGCTTAGGCGTGCGCTGACGCACATCCTCGGCGCGCTGACGCTGGACGCGATGCAGTTCCCACCGGAGATTCACAACACCCTACAGGACGATCCGCGCCTGGTGCGGTTGGGGCTGCCCGCGAGCGTGGCGACGTTGGCGGAATACGATCCGGTGGCGCATGAACTGCGCTGGGTGCATTGCGGCGACACGTTGTTGTTGGTCGCGTATCAGGATGGGCGTGTCGAAGTCCCGACCGATCCCGACCCCGGCGACCCGGATCGCGGGATCAAGCGTATGGTGTTGGGGATGCGTGACAAGCAGCCGGGGAAGTCGTTGCGCGAACTCACGCAGTCGAAGGACGTGCGGCGCAACAATCTGCTCAGCGGCTTGCGTCACAATTACGTGGATGAACACGGGCTGCCGCAGCCGAGTCAGGGCGTCGGTGTGCTGAACGGGCTGCCGGAGCTGCGCTATTTCCTGACGACGGGGACCGTTGATCTGCGCGATGTGGCGTTCGTGTGCGTGTTGACGGACGGCCTCGAATGGCCCGCCAGCGCGGAGGAGATTTTCGCGGAGACAGCCGCGCAGATCACGGCGCTGCGTGCGGAGCGTTATGGGTACATGGCGCGAGCGATGGCACGTCAGGGATTGGGCGGCTATCTGCAACTGTTGCGCGACGCGGAAACCGAGGACGCCGATCATGAGCAGTTCCCGCGCATGAAAACGCATGACGATGCGGCTGGCGTCTTGTTGCGTTTCGCTGTGTTTGAGGAGTAGGGGAATTGCCCCTCTCAATGCGACCGCACATCGCACGTAGTCGCAAACTACACACGCCCAATCTCAGCGTGAGATCGGGCGTTTTCCGTTGATATGCGGCTCAGTCGGCGGCGGCGACAAACTCCGCGAGATGTTCCTCGGCGTGTTCCACAAGTTTCGCAACAAACGTGCTGATCGGGCCATACGCGCCCCAGGGATACATGGTTTCATCGTCATAATCACCCGCAGGAATCGCCTCAAGTTCTATGATTAACTCGGCGTGGGCCTGTTCCCATTCCGACTGAATCTCGACGTAGGGGCGGCGTTTGCGTTCGGCTACCGTATCGTGGTTAAACATATTCATGTCAAAATCGGGTATCTGGTATTCTGTGGCTTGCTGGTAAGCGCGCAGACATTTGATGCGTTCGCAGTACCACACCGCAAGGTGCGCCAGGATGTCGCGCACCCGCCACCCGGAGTCGTGATGCATGATCGTGTTGGGATCGAGGTTGGCGAGCGCGATATTGATCGCGGCGTAGAGCCGGTGGAAGTCGGCGATGAAGTCACGTTTCTGGTTCATCAAGCAAACTCCTTGCAGGATTGGTATACCCAAGCGGTTAAGCAGTTAGCTTTTAGCCGTTAGCCAAAATTCTAGACTTCGCGTTGCCCCGCTTGAGGGAAGAAACGCACAGTAGACGAAGGTTTTTGCTAAGCGCTAAAAGCTCACGGCTGCTTACTTAGTCCTTTTCACATCATCGCGCATCTGGCGGCGCGCGTCAACCCGGTCGGAGTCAGGAAAGTGTCCCTTGCGTGTGTATTCACGGTGGCGGAGGGGCGCAAAACGGTGCATAATGGGCCGCTGCAAGGGGCGGGAGGTTGGTACACGGTGAAAAAACGGTGGCCGAGCATTTTGGCCGGACTGATCGTCAGTGGGGTGGCGCTGATCTACCTGTTTCGGCGCGATCTCAGTGGCGTGCAGCATGAATTGGCGAGCGCGAACTACTGGTTTGTGATTCCCTGCTTTGCGATCTCAGTCGTGGGGTTGTGGCTGCGAAGCTTTCGCTGGCGCGTGCTGTTGGATGGGCGTATCACGACGCGGCACAGCTTCCACATTCTCAACGTGAGCTATTTTGTCAACGGCGTGCTGCCGCTGCGTGTGGGCGAGGTCGTCCGCGCGGTGTTGGCGGCGCGCATCGATCCGCCGCTGCCGGTCCTGACCTCACTGAGTACGATTGTCGTGGAACGTTTGCTGGATACACTCGCCGTGTTCGCGCTGATCGGCCTGACGCTGTTGGTGCTGCCGGTTGGGTTGGAGATTGGCGTGATCGGCGCGGTGCTGGGCATCGGGACCGTGATCGGCGTGATCGTGCTGGCGACATTTGCCGCGCGACCCGCGTGGGCGCATGGTGCGCTTGATCTGGCGGGGCGTGTGGTGCGTCCGCTGCGCGCGGAGCGTTTGCATACGTGGCTTGATTATTTTCTGGACGGCGTGAAACCGCTGGCCTCTCCGCGCAAGACGTTGTTGGCGGTGTGGTGGACGGCTGCCGGGTGGACGATGTCGGTCATCGCAGGGTGGGTACTGTTGTACGCGGTGTTCGATCCTAGTTCTTGGACGGCGTCAATGGCGTTTGTCGCGCTGGCGTCGTTCGCGATTGCCGTGCCCGCTGTGCCGGGAAATCTGGGACCGTTTGAGGCGGCGGTGGTCTTCGCGCTGGCGAGTACGGATATGGTCGCAGAGCCGACCGACGCGCCCGCCGTCGCGTTTGCGCTGCTGCTGCACGCGGTGAATTTGCTCACGTATATTACAATGGGCTTGATTGGGCTGTGGGCGGAAGATGTGCGGCTCGGCGATGTGACGCAGGCGGCGCGGAATCTTGGCGCACAAGACGCGGCAGGCGCGGAAGCGCAATGATCGCCTGGAACGTTGGTTGATTGTGAATGCGGGCGAGTCTGATTGCCACATCCAGTAAATCCTGTGGTAATTGCGTAGGGGTAGGGCTATGCAGTTTAACTTTTAAATACGGTAACGGGTTTACAAGTTAGCCCCTCCCCTAAATCCCCTCCCCATTGCGCTGCGCTGATGGAGAGGGGACTTGGTCGCGCGACCGCACTACAAGGGGCCTGTTTTCTGACGCCATAGCCGTTACCGTATTTATTTCTCAAAGAGCATTGCCCTACCCAGGGCGGAGCAAGCCCCGCTCCTACGGATAATTTGTTACGAGTGATGCTGATCGAAGGCGACGCGCATGACATTACGACTAGACGACAAATGGGTGTGGGATTTCTGGTTCGCGCGGGATGGTGCAGACTACCACATTTTTTATTTACAGGCGGATCGCGCGCTGAAAGACGAGACGCTGCGGCATTGGAACGTGTCGGTCGGGCACGCGGTCTCGCAGGATTTGCGGCAGTGGGAGATTTTGCCCGATGCGCTGGCTCCCTCACCGTATGATCCTGCCAGTGATGCGCTTGAACCCTGGGACAGCAAAACAACCTGGACCGGCAGCATTATCCAGCACGCGGGCCGGTGGTTTTTCTTCTATACGGGATCGCGGCAGTCGGAAAATGGGCTGAAACAGCGTGTAGGGCTGGCGCTGTCCGATGACTTAATCACCTGGATCAAGCACCCCGGCGGCGTGTTGATCGACGCGGACCCGCAGTGGTACGAATTACTGGATTGCGACCTGTGGCATGATCAGGCATGGCGCGATCCCTGGGTGTTCCAGCATCCGCGCACCGGGATGTTTCATGCGTTCATCACCGGGCGCATGACGCATGGCCCGGCGGACGGGCGCGGTGTGATCGCGCATGCGCGGTCCACGAATTTGTTCGATTGGGACGTGCTGCCGCCGGTCACGGAACCGGGCGAGTTCGGGCAGATGGAAGTGCCGCAAGTGGTGGAGATCGGCGGGCGGTTCTACCTGCTGTTCTCGACGAACGTGTCACATTTTTCCGCTGCACGGCAGGCGCGCGGGATCACTCCCGTACACGGGACGCACTATCTTGTGGCTGACGATCCGCTCGGCCCGTACCGCACTATCACGGATGAGTTCATGGTCGGTGATGCGCAGAGTTCGCTGTATTCGGGCAAGCTGATCCAGGGGCCGGATGGTATGTGGCAGTATATGGGGTTCCATGACAAAGCCCCGGATGGCGAGTTCATTGGTGAGATTTGTGATCCGCTGCCGGTGACAGTGGCGGAAGATGGGCGTTTGTTGGTGACGCGCGCGGAGTAGGGGCGCTGCTCTGCCGCGCCCGGTCGAGCAGGATGTTGCAACACGGCGGGGCGCGACATTTGAGATGTTTTGTTTGTTCACTAGACACGACGGTTGACGGTTTTCTATGACTGACGACACATTTGATATGCTGGATCAGATTCCTGACGGCGGCGAACCGCTGAAAATCCTGATCGCGATCCAGTATTATTTACCGCACCGTACCGGTGTGCCGATCCATGTGCAGCGCGTGGCGGAACGCTTGGTCGAGCGCGGGCACGCGGTGACGATCCTCACTGCGCGGCATACGATTGATCTGCCGCGTGACGAGACGATCAACGGCGTGCGGCTGGTGCGGCTGTGGGCCCCGATCCACATCAGCCGGGGCATGGTCATGCCCGCGTATCCCTGGGCGGCGTGGGGTTTGATCCGGCTGCATGACGTGGTGTGGATCCAAACGCCGATGCTCGAAACGGCGCTGTTGACGGTGCTGGCGCGGATGCAGGGTAAACAGGTGGTCGGGACGCATCACGGCGATTTGATCCTGCCGCCGGGCTTGTTCAACCGCTTCGTGCGCTGGTTCACCTTTCAGAATTACAACTACTACGCGGAACGTGCCGCGCGCATTTTCGCGTACAGCCACGATTACGCCGATCACAGCTACTACCTCAAGCCGTTGCGCGACAAAGTCTCGGTGATCTACCCGCCGATCACGATCCCGGAGCCGCAGCCGGAGCAGGTGGCGGAACTGCGCCAACGTTGGCAGCGCAACGGCGGCCCGGTGATCGGCTATGCGGGGCGGTTCGTGCGCGAGAAGCGGCCCGATCTGCTGATCCGCGCACTGGAAGTGATCAACCGCGAGTATCCGACGGCGCGCGTGGTGTTCGCGGGCGAGTACGACATTCAGTACGAGGATACATGGGAGCGTGCGCAACCGTTGATCCAGCGTTACGATGAGCAGTTGGTGTTCCTGGGGCAGTTGGCGAGTATGCAGGCGATGGCGAACTTTTTCGCGGCATGTGACGTGCTGGTGATGCCCAGCGACACGGAGTGTTTCGCACTGGTACAGGTCGAAGCGATGCTGTGCGGGACGCCGGTTGTGATGACGGATACGCCAGGCGGACGCGTCCCCGTGACAGAAACCGGTATGGGCAAGATTGTGCCGCGCGGCGACTGGGAAGCGATGGGCACGGCGGTGATCGATATCGTTAATCATCCGGCGCAGTACCGCAAGTCGCAGGCGGAGATTATGGCGACCTTTAACATCGAGGAGACGGTGGATCGTTATCTGAAGCATTTCCGGCGCGCGGCGGGGAAGTAGAACATAGGGGGCAAAATGTTAAGTCACGAAGATGTGCAACGCTTGGTCACATTGCTTGATCAGATGTTAGCTGATAATACGGCAGTAGCTTATTACAAGCAGATCGATGCCGAACGTGATGCGACACGCGGGGATATTGTTGCTTTAATAAATGATTTTGTGCAGCATCACATTGATGGTGAAGCTTTCCGCGCAGAGTTTGACCAGAAGACACGCACTGATTGGGATACTTATGGTTTTAAAGGCTTGTCAGGGGCCATGTTCCTTAACATGCTTTTGAAACATGTACCAGATACCGCTGAATTGACTGAACAGTTGCGTGATGCAGTGTGTTTGCCTGTATCCGTTAATGCCGGACGCGAGCAAATGCAGGTGTTTCAGGGATATCTTGAAGAACTCATTGAAACCCGGATTGTGAATCGTCGTCAGATTCAACCTGGACGTTTACCATTTTTCTTGAGCGCGTGTTGGCATGTACAACGTCCTGATATATGGCCGGTTTATTACCAAACGGGACGCGTAACATTGGAAGCTGAGAATCTTTACACCCCGCTTGCCGATCCGACAGCCAGCTACTTTGCATTTTGGGATGTGTATGTTGAAATTGTTGAGGCATTAGCAATATCACTTTCTGATTTGGAACACTTTTGGGCATGGTATCAGAGGCGAGATGTCGAATCTGAAAAGCTGGACGAGCCGGAAGTCACGCCCGAAATTGAATCGGAGATTCAGGCTGATGTCACAGTTGATGACGCACGAAACGAAAGCACGCATACACATGCGCAGTTGCTATTAGCCCAACTTGGGAAGGCATTGGGCTGTCAGATATGGATTGCTTCTAACGATCACAATCGTACTTGGGATGGTGAGCGTTTGGGGGATTACAGTATTGAGCAATTGCCCTCGTTTGGTGGGATTGGCCCACGCGGGCAGAAAACAATCGGGCTGATCGATGTGTTGTGGTTGCGTGGACGCCAGATTATGGCGGCATTTGAGGTTGAGAAGACTACATCGATTTATTCAGGGTTATTGCGTATGTCGGATTTGACGGTGGCGCTAGTCAATTTGGCATTTCCTTTGTATGTCGTTGTGCCGGAGTCCAAACTCGATAAGGTGAAAAGTGAGTTGGAGCGTGCAACTTTTCAACAGTTAGAATTACATACTCGCTGTGGTTTTTTCTCGTATGAGAAGTTGATTGAAGAAGCGCCTGGTATTCAGAAATGGGCCAACGAACCCAATATCATTCGACGATTAGCGCAGTGGGCTGATGATGTTGATTTTGACTGATTGTGTCGTGTGTGTCCGGCGCGCGGCGGGGAAGTAGGGCGTTATGTGCGGAATCGCGGGGGTGGTGAACTGTGCGAGTCCGGCAATCCTCGCGCGCATGACGCGGGTGTTGGCGCATCGTGGGCCGGACGATGAGGGTGTTTGGTCGCGCGATCTGCCCAATGGCGGATGGGTCGGCCTGGGATCACGGCGATTGTCGATCCTTGATTTGTCACCTGCCGGGCACATGCCCATGTCCACGCCCGATGGCAGCTTAACACTCACGTATAACGGCGAGATTTACAATTATCCGGCGCTGCGGTGCGAGCTAGAGGCGCGCGGTCACCGATTTCGTTCCAATGCGGATACCGAGGCGTTGCTGTACCTGTATCAGGACGAAGGGCCGGGGTTTGTGCGCCGCTTGCAGGGCATTTTCGCGGTGGCATTGTGGGACGCGCCGAATCAGCAGTTATTTCTCGCGCGCGACCATTTTGGCGTGAAGCCGCTGTATTACCGGCATGAAGGGCGGCGGCTGTGGTGCGCGTCGGAGGTCAAGGCGATTCTCGAAGACCCGGCAGTCCCGCGCCGCATGGATGTTTCCGCGCTGCACGCGTATATGACGATGCTGTGGGTTCCCGATCCGCAGACCATGTTTGAGGGGATCATCAAGCTGCCGCCCGGCCATTATGCGTTGTTCCGTGACGGCGAACTGACGCTGACCCGGTATTGGGACCTCGCGTTTCCCCCGGCGGGGCATGAGTATGCGACGGACGAGGCCGCGTTGGTGGACGAACTCCGCGCGCGGTTCCGTGCGACGGTGCAGGCGCAAATGCTCAGTGATGTGCCGTTGGGCGCGTTCTTGAGCGCGGGACTGGATTCCAGTGGCATTGTGGCGGCGTTGGCGGAAGCGAGTACGCAGCCGGTACGCACATTTACGATTAGCTTCCCGCCAGAATACCGGCGTGACGTGGCGATGGACGATACGGATGTCGCGGCGCGGACGGCGGCGTATCTCGGCGCGGACCACACCGAGATCGTCGTCGAGCCGGATGTGGTTGATCTGTTGCCACGCTTGATCTGGAACATGGACGAACCGGTAGCGGACCCGGCGCTCATCACGGCGTATCTGGTGTGCCGTGCCGCGCGCGAGTACGTCACCGTGATGCTCTCCGGTGCGGGCGGCGATGAGGTTTTCGCGGGCTATCGCAAGTATCGCGCGCACGCCCTGGCGCAGACGTACCAGCGTGTGCCGGGTGTGCTGCGGCGGCGCATGATCGAACCGGCGCTGCGGGCATTGCCCGCGTTCCAGGGAACACGGTTGGGCGGCTATGTGCGGCTCGCCAAGAAGATGGTGCGCAGCGGATCGTTGCCTCCGCGCGAGCGTTTCCTGATGGACAGCGTGTATCTCACCGAGGCGCAGACGCATGCGCTCTATGTGCCAGACTTGCGCGCCCAGGTCGCGGGTGTGGACCCGTTCGCGCGGCAACGTACCCATTTCGAGACGGTGGCGGGCGCGGATTTTCTGCACCAGATGTTGTATGTTGATCTGCGCGCGTACATGGTTAGTCTGAACCTGTTGTACAACGACAAGATGGGTATGGCGGCGTCGGTCGAAGTGCGCGTCCCGTTTCTCGATTGGACGTTGGCGGAGTGGGTAGCGCAGCATGTGCCGCCATACCTTAAGCTGCGCGGCGGTGTGACGAAGCACATTTACCGGCAGGCGATGCGGTCGGACCTGCCAGCAGAGGTATTCCGCCAACCGAAAGCCGGATTCGCTGCCCCGATAGCGCAGTGGCTCAATCGCGACCTGCGCGCCATGATCGACGATGTGCTGAGCGTGGACACGCTGCGCCGTCGCGGGTTGTTTGATCCAGAGGCCGTCCATACGCTGTTGCGGCAGCACCGGCGTGGGACGCACGATTGGTCGTTCCAACTGTGGCAGTTTTTGACGCTCGAATTGTGGATGCAGGCATTTTTGGACTGAGTTGGATTAATCATGACGGTAGACGAACAGACGCTGCAACATATGACCCGCAACGAAGCGGATATGGCTTTCAAGAAGCGCGTGCAGACGATCTTCGAGTGGCTTCCGCCCACTGACGAGATGACGATTCTCGACTGCGCGTGCGGGCGGGGTTTCTATTTGAATATGTACCGCTACGTCAGTGGGTGCGGGCTGGTGGGGCTGGAACTCGACGCCGGCGTGATTCAGAAGGCGCGGCGTAACGTGGGCCATCTACCGGATATTACGCTCACGCGCGGCAACATCTACCATCTGCCGTTTCCCGACGCGGCGTTTGACGGCGTGATCCTCTCGGAGATTCTGGAACACATCGACGATGATGTGGCGGGGCTGCGCGAGGTGTGGCGCGTGCTGAAACCGGGCGGCGTCTGCGCGATCACCGTGCCGAACGCGAATTACCCGTTCCTGTGGGACCCGATCAACTGGGTGTTGGAGCGCGTTTTCGGCACGCGCATTCAGCGTGGACCGCTGGCGGGCATCTGGGCGAACCACGTGCGGCTCTATCGCCATGAGCAGTTGCGGGTCGCGGTGGAGGCGGCGGGTTTCATTGTGGAGCAGGAGCGCGCGTTCACACATTATAGCTTCCCGTTCATTCACAATTTGGTCTACGGCCTCGGCAAGCCGCTGTTGGAGTCGGGGGTGCTGCCCGACGAGATGGCGACGGCGGCGGATCGCACCACGTTTGACGCGAATGAGGGTAGTTTGCTGAATCCGATTAACCTGGGCGTGGCGGTGCTGAACCTGTTCGACCGCCCGAACAAGCTCGACGAGCCGCTGGATCGCAGCACGGTGAATCTCGCGCTCAAGGCACGCAAACCAATGTAGTTTTTTGTAGGGGGAGAATGATTATGCCTGATGTTTACATAAGTTATTCGCATTCCGATTCTGAGGCTATGCGCGCAATAGCGAATGCCCTTCGGGGACATGGTCTGGACGTGTGGGCTGATGAGGCGCTCAATGTTAGCACCTCAGGGTGGACTGAGACTGCCGAAGATGCTATACGTGCGTCAAAGCTTGTTGTTGCAATGCTTTCTCCCAATGCGAAACAATCTGATTGGGTAAGGGCAGAGCTTGACTTTGCGAGGGTGATAGAGAGAAGAATCTTTCCAGTATTGGTGTCCGGAGATGAAAGAACTTCGGTTCCCTTTGGCCTAACACGCGCTCAAAGTCTAGATGCGAGGGATGGGGATTATCAATCGGTCGCACGCAGGATTGCTGATGTATTCTTCCGGTTACATGGTAGAAAGGATGAGGTAAAGGAGCCAGTTGCACGGCCTGACGACGCTCCTGTTAGAAGTCTTTCTCCGGTCAGGGCTTCGTTGCAGGAAGGTCAGACGTTTCAGAAGAACGGACTCAATGACAAAGCAGTTGATCGTTATGCCGAAGTATTGCGTGATCGTATGGATTCAGAGGCGCGGATCACGGCTGTAACTGCGTTAGGGGAAATGAGGCTTGGCGGACGTTTGTTGGCGACAGCATTAGCCGATGATCCGGATCCGAAAGTACGTGAAGCGTCAGTGCGCGCGTTTGCCAACCTGCGTAGTCCAGAGATGGGACGTGTACTTAGATTATCCGCAGTTGCTGATGATAATGTGCGCGTTCGCGTATTTGTGGGAATTGTCGAACTTTTTTTTCGAAACCCATCCGAGATCGGTCCCTGGTTACGGGTACTGCAGAACAGCCAAAATTCAGAGTTGCAGAGTGTTGTTAATGAGGCTCAGC
>CBEVZO010000059.1:0-10671 GCA_965554365.1 uncultured Anaerolineae bacterium | reverse complement strand
AACATAGAGGACGCACACAGATCACACGGGGGCGCAGGCGAGCGGGCCGGAGGATAATTCGCGCTGGGCGGTGACGTTTTTCACCGTGGGGGGCGGGCAGGCGGCGTCGTTGCTGGGCAGCGCGTTGGTACAGTTCGCGTTGGTGTGGTGGTTGACCGAGGAAACCGGCTCCGCGACGGCGTTGGCGCTGGCGATGCTGGCGGCGATCTTGCCGCGTGTGCTGCTCGGACCGTTGGCGGGCGCGTTGGTGGATCGCTGGAATCGCCGCATAGTGATGCTGGTCGCGGATGCGGGGATCGCGTTCGTGACGTTGGCGTTGGTCGCGTTGTTTGCGGCGGACGTGGTGCAGCCCTGGCATATCTACGGGGCGCTATTGCTGCGCGCGTTGGGCGAGGCGTTTCATTTTCCCGCGCTGAGCGCATCGACGACGTTGATGGTTCCGAGCGCGCATCTGGCACGCATCGGCGGGCTGAATCAGTCACTCAACGGGGCGATGAACATTGCGGCTCCCCCGCTGGCGGCGGTGCTGCTGCATGTGCTGCCGGTGGGCGGCGTGCTGGCGGTGGATGTGGTGACGGCGGGGATCGCGGTGGCGACACTCGCCGTTGTACAGATTCCGCAGCCGGAACGCGTGTCCTCAACGCAGGGCGTGATTGCGTCGGTGCGCGCGGATTTCGCGGCGGGCTTGCGCTACGTGTGGGCGTGGCCGGGACTGCGCGCGCTCATGTTTCTGGCGATGGCGATCAACTTCACGACGTATCCGGCGACGGCGCTGCTGCCCGTGCTGGTGCGTGAACATTTCGGCGGTGAGGCGCTGCAACTTGGTTGGATGCAGGCGGTGTGGGGCGCGGGCCTGATCGCGGGCGGGTTGATTTTGGGCGTGTGGGGCGGCTTCCGGCGCAAGATCGTCACATCGATGGCTGGTCTGATCGGGCTGGGTGTGGGCTTCCTGGCGGTGGGGCTGCTGCCGGGATCGCTGTTCGGGGTGGCGCTGGTCGCGATGACGTGGGCGGGTGTGTTGAACGCGATTCACGGTGGGCCGATTTTCGCGGCGCTGCAAGCGACCGTCGATCCGGCGCTGCAAGGGCGTGTGTTGGCGTTGATCACGAGCGCATTTATGTCAATGGCTCCGATCAGTTTGCTGCTCGCGGGGCCGTTGGCGGACGCGGTGGGTGTGAACATCTGGTATGTGCTGAGCGGGGTGCTATCGATTTTGTTGGGCGTGGGCGCGTTCGCGAGTCCCGTGCTGATGGGGTTCGAGGATGGACGGGCGGCGCAAGACGTTTCACCAATGACTCAAAGTCAAGCGCAACCTGTGGATTGACAGTGGGTGATTGTTCGCTAACATGGTGGGGCGCTTTTTTCAGGCGCTCCACCGTAGGGTATAATGGGCGCACTTCAAACTATGTGTTTTTACCCGATGTCAGGAATTTAATGTTATGAAGGTATTATTTATCGGCGGAACAGGCAATATCAGCACCCCGGTCAGCCGCCTGGCGCTGGCGCGTGGTGTGGAGGTCGTGCATCTCAACCGGGGCCGCCGTCCAGTGACGATTGATGGTGTGCAAACGCTGACCGGTGATATCTCGCAGCCGGACGATGTGCGGCGGTTGGTGCGGGATCAGCATTTTGACGCGGTGGTGAACTGGATCGCGTTCACCGAAGCTGACATCGAGCGCGATCTGGCGCTTTTTGGCGACCACTGCGATCAGTATATTTTCATCAGTTCCGCCTCGGCCTATCAGAAACCGCTTACGCACCCGATTATCACTGAATCCACGCCGCTTGAGAACCCGTATTGGGAATACTCGCGCAACAAAATTCGCTGCGAGGAACGGTTGTTGCGTGCCTACCGCGAGACTGGGTTCCCGATGACGATTGTGCGGCCCTCGCACACCTACGACACGATCCTGCCGGTGGCGGTGGGTGGTGGGGGCTACGTCGTGCCGCAGCGTATGTTGGCGGGCCAGCCGGTGATTGTGCATGGCGATGGCACGTCGCTGTGGGCGCTGACGCACTGTGACGATTTCGCGCTCGGTTTTGTGGGTCTGATGGGCAATCCGCTGGCGCTGGGGCATACGTTCCATATCACATCGGATTACTTGCTCACATGGAACCAGATTCTTGAGCAACTTGGCGCGGCGCTGGGCGTTGAGCCGCAGATCGTGCATATCCCGTCGGAGTTCATCGCGCAGATCGACCCGGAGATCGGTGCGGGGCTGTTAGGCGACAAGATGTGGAGCGTGATCTTCGACAACAGCAAGATCAAGCGCTTCGTGCCGGATTACGTGGCGCGTATCCCGTTCCATGAGGGTGTGCGGCGCACGCTGGCGTGGTTCCAGGCGGATGAGCGCCGGATGCAGGTGTCGCCGGAAGACCATGCGCCGATTGAGCGGATTTTAGAGGCGTATGGGGCGGGGCGGTAAGCGGTGTTCTTTTGTGCAAATCGGATTGGGTATATGGAGCGGATACATTATTGAGGACTAAATCTGTTAGTTGCGGTGAGCATGAAGGAATTTAAGTAATGCCAAGAATCCCAGGAAATCTTGAAGAAAAACTCTCTTTGCTGTCAACTTTAGATGAGCGAAAACTTCCGTATTTGGTCGGGGATTTGCTTTATTTCCTTCGTGGTCATCATGATGTGAAAATCGTAGATGGTCCTGGAGATGGTCGGAGAGATGTGCATTCAAGATTGAATGATGGTGAGTTACACGTTACCCAGTGCAAATACCATCAGGATTCAAGTAAAGCTGTTAGTTCCCGTGAGCTGGATGAATTAGTAATTGCATTGAGTAAATTTGGCGCAAATTCAGGTCTTTTTGTGACTAATGGACGGATTTCCCCCCAAGGTAAACGTGAGTATATTGATAACTATCCGCAATTCAACCTTGCTTATATTGATGGTTCTGAACTCGTGGATCATGTGTTGGCAAGCCCTATTTTATCTGCAATTTGGTTTGATGGTGCATCAATAACTCAGGTCCGAAACTCAGTTGTTTTTCCTTTTATTGTTCGGGTTGTTGAAGATGATAAGCCACTTGCTGCGCTAGACCTTTCATCAGTTGGTGATGAGACCGCAGCAATATCATTCTCAAGAGCTACAGCTCCTTATCTAGATTTTGAACCCTATCGTTCTCCTAAAAACCGAACATTCTCTGAACATGGTATGGACTACATTTCTTGTTTTGAAGCAACCTTGTCAGGGAGTTCAGCGTTATTTGAGTTGCCTGCTAGATTTATTGATATCTCACAATTGATCGCCCAAAAACTTCCTAAGGAGACCCAATTAGCAATATTGCGATTTGGTTTTCCATCTCTTGCTCCATTGGTTGAAGAAAGAGGGAGAGATCGTATCAGGTTGTCTAAGCTAGAACCGAGGTCTTATGTAATTTCTTCTGATAGAAAAATTGTCCGCGAAAAACAGTGGATAGTTCCCGAAAAACAAGAAAATTGGGAATTCCCAGAGCCCCTATCTACTATGGGGTCTATGTGGGCAGGATGGTTTAACCGTTCTTTAGACACTATGATGATGTTATATCTAGAGCAACCACATAGAGGCCCTGTAGAATATTTCAAACAAATACGGCGGCAACATGAGGAACAATGGTTCGAGTCTTCATTGTACGTGTTAGGTAAAAAATCAAACAGCGAAGCCATGTGTGCAGAACTTTGTGATGATGATCAACCTAACTGGTCCGGCTCGTATGGGTTAGATGGATTGCTTTTGGCCTGGCTCTACCCCAATCTTATTTCCGATGAACTTTTTGGCCCTGGTTATAGTTACAATCCAACAACAGATAGCTACGAAGTTGATCCTGAATTTAATTCTTCTCAAATTACCCTGTTTAGGGAGCGTGCAAATCGAATAAAACAGCAGTTAGCTAAATATGATCTGGAAGATGTAACTTTTGAACGTGCCAATCATATTGCTGCTGCAACCGGTCAAGTTTTTTTACCAGAGTACGAAGTGTTCATATACGAGTCCCCTGGGCTTGTCCATTTTTTCAATGAAACACCCTCTCCTACGTTTTTGAATGGTAGGAAATGTGTATTTGTACGGATGTGGAAAGTTAATAGTGAACCAGCAGAAGTACGCGAAAAGATAGAAAAGAGTACTTTCCTACTACCTCACAAAGCAGATCTTTTCTGGGATGCCAAAATTGGACCAACAACGATGCAGACGTTTATCACGTCATCGCTCATTCTAGACTGTCCGCCTGAGATGTCGACTGACCAATTTCTTGTTTCTTCTTCTCAGACACGTGATGATTGTCTTGATGCCTTAGAAAAACAGATTTGTTCGATATGGGAAGAGGCTGTTTTATCTACTAGATTCTTCTGGACTACTGAACTGTTATTTCAAATCGATGGAAAAGGAATAAGAGGTTGATATAAGTAGTATTCTAGCTATTGACGTAGCCTGATTCTAATGTTTTGATTTTGTGGGATAAACACAAACCGTTTTTCGGGCAAAGTGCCCAAAACGAGTGCAATATATGATATTCACACTCAGGAGGCTTAATTTCATGGCACAGGTTCCCACCGCAGTATTCAGAAAATATGACATTCGCGGCACGGCGGTCGGTGATGACGCACAGCTTACACCGAGCTTCGCGACGCTGGTTGGTAAAGCGTATGGCACGTTTGTGCAGCGCCACCTCGGCGTGACGCAGGTTTTTGTCGGCGGCGATAACCGTGTGACGACTGCGGCGTTGAAAGATGGCGTGATCGCGGGTGTGGCAAGCACCGGCCTCAAGGTGACGGACATCGGCGAAGTGCTGACGCCCACCGTCTATTTCGCGGCGGCGTCACACGAGGGCGCGGGTGGGATCATGATCACCGGCAGCCACCTCACGACGATCTATAATGGGATCAAGATGGCCTACGGCAAGCTCGCGTTGGCGGGCGAGCAGATTCAAGACCTGCTCAAGCTGATCCAGACCGACAATTTCGAGATTGGCGACGGCGAGCGCGTCGAAGATTTTGACATGATCCACACGCACATGGATGTGATCCAGGGCAAGGTCAGCCTGGGCGACCGTAAGCTCAAGGTGGTCGTGGACGCCGGGAACGGTCTCAGCGGCACATACGCCCCGCCAGTCATGGAGGCGCTGGGCGTTGAGGTGATCCGCCTATACTGCGAGCCGGACGGCACATTCCCCAACCATCTGCCCAATCCGGAAGACCCCGAACTGACCAAAGACCTCGAAGCGGCGGTGATCAAGCACGGCGCGGATTTCGGCATTGGATTCGATGGTGATGCGGATCGCTGCGGTCTGATCGACGAACACGGGCATCACGTCGCGGCGGACCGGCTGCTGGCACTGCTGGCGCGCGATCTGCTGACGCGGTATCCCGGCACGCCGGTGATTTTCGACGTCAAAACGAGTCAGGTGTTGCCGGAGATTATCAGAGCACACGGCGGCGAACCGGTGATGTGGAAGTCCGGTCACAGCCTGATGAAGCTGAAAATGGCGGAAATCGGCGCGTTGATCGGCGGCGAGGTCAGCGGGCATCTGTTCATCGGCGAGGACTACTACGGCTTCGACGATGCGCCGTTGGTGGCGCTCAAGGTGCTGGAATTGCTGAGCAAGACGGATAAGTCGCTCAGCACGCTGCTCGGCGAACTGCCGTCGCTGCCCGCCACGCCGGAGATCATCATGTCTGCGCCGGACGATGTGAAGTTCAAGATCATCGACTCTGTGCGCGACCAGTTGCAGGAAAAATACGAGGTGTTAACGGTCGATGGCGCGCGCGCGCAGTTTGAAGACGGCTGGGGGCTGGTCCGTGCCAGCAACACGCAGCCCGCGATCACGATGCGCTTTGAGGCGCGCACCCACGCGCAGCTTGTGGAGTATATGCAGCGGTTTGATGCGCTGCTGGAGGACTTCCCGCAGGTGGATCGCACCGGACTGCGCAAGCAGATCGCGGCGTTCAGCGAGGGGTAAACCTAAAACCTAACCTCACCCCCCGGCCCCCTCTCCCGTCAAGCCGGAGAGGGGGAGTAAGGTTATCTGGCGCAGCGTGAAATTTGCATAAATGGACCGCGTAGTATGGCGGAATGCTGCAAAGCATGGTACAAACGCTGCACAAACGCGGTCGGTCAGGAATGGGGCTGCATCGCGTGGGAAATGAGTATTTGGTGAATTCGCTTCCGTAGGTTGGCGTGCGCGTGGTATCATACTACCGCGCTGAAGCGATTTTGAGGGGAGAACACACCGTTGGTTAGCCCACTTGACTGGTTATTGGGCCTGTTTTCGCTGGACATCGGCATTGATCTCGGCACAGCCAACACGCTGGTGAGCGTGCGCGGCAAGGGCATTGTGATCAATGAACCGTCCTACGTGGCGATTGAGCGCAAATCGCGCCGCCCGATCAGCGTGGGTCGCGAAGCGAAAGAGATGTTCGGCAAAACGCCCACATCCAAATATATGGTCGTGCGTCCCCTGCGTGATGGTGTGATCAGCGAATTTGAGATCACCGAGGCCATGCTGGACTATTTCATCCGCAAAGCCCACGAGCAAAACTGGGTTCCGATCCCGCGTCCGCGCGTGGTGGTCGGTATCCCTTCTGGCGTGACGGAAGTCGAGAAGCGCGCGGTGTATGACGCGACGGTCAGCGCCGGGGCGCGTGAAGCATTCTTGATCGAGGAGCCGGTCGCGGCTGCGATTGGCGCGGGGCTGCCGATTCAGGAAACGCGCGGCAGTATGGTCGTCGATATTGGCGGCGGCACGACAGAAGTCGCGATCTTCTCGCTCGGTGGTATTGTGATCAGCCGGTCGATCCGCGTGGCGGGCGACGAGATGGACGAAGACGTGGTGCAGTTCATGCGCACCAAGTACAACCTGCTGATCGGCGAACGGTCGGCGGAGCGCGCCAAGATCGCGATTGGGTCGGCGTATCCGCTGCCGGAAGAACGCACCTTTGTGATGCGTGGGCGCAACCTTGTGACGGGTTTGCCGGAGTCGGTGGAAGTCTCGTCGATTGAGCTGCGCGAGGCGCTGAGTCCGTCGGTGAGCATCGTGGTGGACACGATCCGCGATGCGCTGGACGAAACGCCGCCGGAACTCGTCGCAGACCTGATGGAATCGGGTATCTGCATGGCGGGCGGCGGGAGTCAGCTCAAGGGTTTGTGCGAGCGTGTGGCGGACGAGGTAAACATCCGCGTGTGGCTGGCGGAAGATTCGATGACGTGTGTCGCGCGTGGTGCAGGGCGCATTCTTGAGGATTACGACAATCTGCGCGATCTGCTGGCGGGCCTGGAACGTGGCTCCACGCAGCATTAAAGGCAGCCGTTAGCGAGTAGCGGTTAGCGCACAGCAAGTTCAGGTATGCGGCCCCGGATCGTGTGGTTCGGGGCGCTTTGTTGGGTGCAGCACAAACGCAGATGGTATACTGCGGGGTGTATTGGCGGAGGTCGGAAGGGTAGAGCGACATGGTCGCGCGTGGTGGCCGCGTATTCACATTTGGTGTGACGATGATTGTCGTCGTGATGCTGATCTATCTGAGTTCACAGGGCGTGCTGGGGCCGTTTGAGAACGTGGTCAGTGTGCCGTTGAACGCGGTGCAGAGCGTGGTCGGACGTGCATCACGCGGTATCAGCGGGTTCATCGACGATGTGAGCGAATATCGCCGTCTGCGCAAACGCAACCAAGACCTTGAGGAGGCACTGGCGATCTATCAGGCGGAAGTGGCGCAGTTACGCGAAAAGGGTGAGGATTACGACCGGCTGGCGGATCTGCTGGATTACAACCGTTTTGCGCCGGAAGATCAGGAATTTGTGACGTGTGACGTGATCGGCATGGATACGACCGGGTTCGTGAACGCGATCCAGATCAACTGCGGGCGGCGCGATGGTATTGAACGGCTCGATCCTGTAGTGACGAAGATGGGGTTGGTTGGGCGTGTCGAGAGCGTTTCCGCGACCGGGGCCGAGATATTGATGATCATGGACCCCCGCAGTTCGGTCAATGCGCGGTTGCAGTCCACGCGCGAGGATGGGTTGGTCGAAGGGCAGTTGACGGGCGATCTGCTGATGACGACGATTCCGTTAGACGCGGGCGTGCTGGAAGGCGATCTCGTGCTGTCGAACGGGCTAGGCCAGACGCTCCCGGCGGACCTTGTCGTGGGGCAGGTGTTGGGTGTGTCGCTGTCGGAGAACGAGTTGCATCAGGAGGCGCGCGTGCGTTCGCTGGTGGACTTTGACCGGTTGGAGATCGTGCAGGTGATTATCAACTTCGAGCCGGTCGATCTGTCGGTCTTTGCTGAGGACGAGGAAGCGGCCCCGTAAAGGAGCAATTGGCGATTAGCGGTTAGCGATTAGCGGTTGGCGATGGGATTTTTGAGCTAACGGCTAACAGCTAAATGCTAACAGCTGCTTATGGCACGATATATCGGTATTCCCATTCTGGCGCTGGCTGCCATTCTCGACGCGACGGTGATGGCGGAGATTCGCTTAGGAAACGGTGCGCCGGACCTCGTGTGTCTGCTCGTGATATCCTGGGCGCTGCTGGTGAGCGTGCAGGACGCGATGGTGTGGGCGGTGATTGGCGGCGTGTTTCAGGATATGTTCTCGGTCGCGCCGCTGGGGACTTCCGCGCTGGGATTGGTGATCGTGGCGTTTTTGGCGGATGCGGCGTTCGGACAGATTTCGCGCCGCAATTTGTTGATCCCGCCGTTGGTTGCCGCAGTGGGTACGGTGATCTACCATGCGGGGGTGTTGGTCGCGCTGCAAATGGTGTCGATTGGCGTTCCGTTGAGTGCGGGATTGCTGTATGTGACGCTGCCGACGGTGGTGTTCAATACGGTGCTGATGCTGCCTGTGTTTCGGTTGGTGGGGCAGGTGCATTACTGGTTGACGCCGCGCCGCGTGCGGTTGGATTGAGGGAGCCGTCAGCCGACAGCGATCAGCTTTCAGCGATATGTTGGGGGTGTGCTGTGAGCGATGAACTGATTGTTGCATTGGGAGTTTGCGCGCTGGACCCGCGCCACGTAGCGCACCGATCCAGGCGGTCCGCAGCGGAGTGCATGGGATGCGCGACCCGTTCTCCCGGTCGCGTCGTCCCGGAACAGAGCGCAGGACCGCCGCCTGCACACACGGTCGGAGTTCTTATGTGCAGGGGCGAGGTAAACTCTCACAACTTCTTGATGGTAAACTGACGCGTGTGTATTGGTAGCGTTGAGGTGCAAAGCGTATGTACAACCGGCGATGGTTTCCGGGGCAGGGCTGGCGGCTGATTTTCTTCCAGGCGTTGGCGGTTTTTTCACTGGCGGTGCTGGTGTTGCGCACGGCGGAATTGCAGTTCGTGCAGGGCGAACAGTTCCAGGGGGACGCGGAGGAAAACCGGCTCTCGCTGGTGCTGGAACCCGCGCCGCGCGGCGTGATCCTGGATCGCTTTAGTGGGCTGCTGGCGAAGAATGACCCCGCGTACAATGTGGCGATCACCCCCGCTGATCTGCCTGACGATCCCGCAGATGTACTCGAAGTGTATAATCGCGTGTCCGCGTTGGTGGATGTGCCTGCAACACTGGCAATTGCGGAGGCGGCAGGGCGTACCAACGAGCGCACGCTTGAAGACCTTGTTGAGAAGGGACGTGGTATCGCCCCGTTCCGCCCGGTGATCGTGGCGACGGACGTATCCTTCGCGGTCATGGCGCAGATTAAGGAACAAGCGCCGTTGATGCCTGGTGTGACGATTCAGGAAGCGTCCGTGCGCGAGTATCCGACTGGCGAACTCACCGCACAACTCGTAGGCTACCTGGGTCCGATTGGCCCGGAGGAGGAGCTAGAACTCCGTGCCCTGGGCTACGATCCGGCCTTCGACCGCATCGGCTATGCGGGCATCGAGCGTTTTTTCGAGGAGGAACTCGCCGGGGTGCGCGGCACGGAAACGTGGATTGTGGATGTGGCGGGCCAGCAACTTGAACAGATCGCGGTGCAGAACCGTGTGCCGGGTGTCAGTGTGCAGTTGACGCTAGATACAGAGTTACAGGCGGCGGCACAGGAATCGTTGGCACGGCGCATCAATATCGTCAACGCGGAGGCGCAGCGGCTCATCACGCAGCAGGGCGTGGTGATCGCGATGGACCCGCGCACGGGTGAAGTGCTGGCGATGGTCAGCTATCCTACCTACGACAACACCCGGTTCGCGCGTGCCATCGACGCGGGCTATTACTTCACACAGCTTGAGAATCCGCTCAACCCACTGGTGAACCACGCTATCAGTGCGCTGTATCCACCTGGCTCAGTGTGGAAGCTGATCACGGCGACTGGGGTATTGGAGGAAGAAGTGATCTCTCCGACCGAAACACTGTATTGTCCCGGCAGTCTGGTGCTGCCGAACGCGTATGCGCCACGCGACGAGAGCCGGGGGCAGACGTTTGTGTGTTGGCTGCGCAGCGGTCATGGGAGCCTGAGCATGTTGGACGGGATTTCACAGTCGTGCGACGTGTATTTTTACCAAATCGGCGGTGGCAACCCGCTAGTCAGCGCGCAGACCTTGCGCGAAGGCGGGCTGGGCATTTTTGACTTGTACCGTTGGTCAACGGCCTATGGCATCGGGACAGAATTGGGCATCGAACTGCCGGGTGAGTTGGCGGGGCGTATGCCGGAGAGCGATTGGAAACGCCGCAATTACGATCATACAAACTGGGGAAGCGGGGATGTCCCGA
>CBEVZO010000058.1:0-10716 GCA_965554365.1 uncultured Anaerolineae bacterium | reverse complement strand
AGGCCGAAGAAACCGCCATGCAACTGTTGGAGCGGGTCGGGATTCCCGAGCAGGCCCACAAGTACCCGGGCCAGTTATCGGGCGGGCAGCAACAACGGGTGGCCATCGCCCGCGCCCTGGCTATGCAGCCCAAGATCATGCTGTTCGACGAGCCGACCTCCGCGCTGGACCCGGAAATGATCAAGGAAGTGCTGGACGTGATGCAGGAACTCGCGGAAAGTGGCATGACCATGCTCGTCGTCACGCACGAGATGGGCTTCGCGCGCGAGGTGGCGGATCGAATTGTGTTATTCGACGAAGGGCGTATCATAGAGATCGGAACGCCGCAGCACTTTTTCGATAATCCGCAGCACGACCGGACTAAGTTGTTCCTTTCGCAAATTCTGTAGCGTCAGGGGAGCGTACACTATGCCATATTCTGCCCGGCTTTATACCCGCGTGTTGGTTCCGCTGGACGGGTCATCGGCGGCAGAGTTCGCGATCCGCTTTGGTGCTGATTTGGCGCACAAACACCAGGCCGAACTGCTTTTGCTGCATCTGCGCCGCCTGGATGTTATGGCTCCTGCGGACGCCGCACAGGATGACGACACTTCTACCGCACAGATAGAGGCGTATCTCGAAGCGCTGCGTAAAGAGGTGCGTGCCGATGGCGTGCCCACGCAAACGCACGTGCTTTCCAGCCACGACCTACGCGCTGACCTGCTGAGTTTCATCGAGTCCGAGCGTGTGAGCGCGGTCGCGCTTTCGACACAGGGCCGCACACCCATGCTGCGCTGGCTGTTCGGCAGCAACACCCAACAGACTCTCTCGCGCTTCCCTGTGCCGGTGCTGCTGGTGCGCCCGGCCTATCAGCGCGTCGTTGTGCCGCTGGACGGTTCGAAGTGGTCCGAGAGCGCGATCCCGCGTGCCGTTGAGTCCGCACGATTGCACAGCGCCGAATTGGTGCTGTTCCACGTTTACCAGCCCAAAGGCCGCGACTATGCCGGTGACTGGGCGCTCGCGGGGCAGCAGCAGATCGCCGATCAGAGCTATGAGCAGATGCACGAGCAAATGATCGCGCTGCGTAACCGGCTGCGTCAGGAAGGGTTGAAGGCCCGCGAAGTGCTGGTCCGGGGCGGGAATCCGGCGCAGGCGATCATCGAATTTGTCGAATCCGAGGACGGGATCAGCCTCGTGGTGATGTCCACACACGGACGCACGGGGTTATCCCGCTGGTTGATGGGCAGTGTCGCGGGGACGGTGATCCGCGAGACACGCTGCCCGGTGACGTTGGTGTATCCTGATCGGTCGTAACACGCAAGGAGGCACGTTATGGATTTAGGGCAGCTTATTGTCTGGTTGATTGTGGGGGCGCTGGCGGGATCGCTGGCGGGGATGATCGTCAAACGCGACAAAAAAGGGTTTGGTCACTGGGGCAACCTGGGGATCGGGTTAATCGGTGCGGTGATTGGCGGCGTGTTGTTTGACTTTTTCGACATCACCATCGGCAGCACGTTGGAGATCACGCTAGGCGATGTGATTGCGGCGTTCGTCGGCTCGCTGATTCTGCTGGTCGTGTTAGATTATATTAAGAAACGCTGATCCTACGTGCCGCACCAGGGTGCAGTTTGCTAGAGTCTGGATAGTATCAGCATACTAGCATCCTGGGGAGTAGCACTCATGCCCAAAGCCGGCGAACAAGCACCGGATTTTGCACTGATCAATCAGGACGGCGACACTGTAAAACTCAGCGACCTGCGCGGCAAAAAGGTCGTGATTTTCGCGTATCCCAAAGCGGCGACCTCCGGCTGCACCACGCAAGCGTGCGGCTTCCGTGACGAATTCCCGCGCATCAAAGACGCCAACGCGACTGTGTTGGGCCTCAGCCCCGATCAGCCGGATGCGTTGCGCGCGTGGAAAGACGCCGAGAAGCTGCCTTACGGTCTGCTCTCCGACCCCAATCACGAAGGCCTTGCCGCATGGGGCGAAAAGTCGATGTACGGCAAAAAGTACATGTGCGTGATTCGCTCGCATTGGATCATCGGCGAAGACGGCACGGTACTCGATGCGCGCATCAAAATCAGCCCGAAAGATAGCGTCGCGGCGGCGACCGAGTTTCTCGCGCAAAACAGCTAGGCGCGCTCAGTAAGCACAACCAATCAAAACACAGCACGGGCGTGGTTCCCAACGGAATACGCCCGTGATTGATTCAGGTGCATGAGGGGCAACCTCACACCGTTACCGCGTACACCGTGACGACCAGCAACCCCATCGCATAGAGCGCCGCCGGTAGCGCCCATTTCTCGAACGGATTCTCGTCTACTACGCGCAGTTTGCCCGGATCATCGGCATCGCGTGCCACGCGGTACGTTGGGGCAATGAACCACGCCAACACTACACCGCCGAACAAGCCGCCGATGTGTGCCGCGTTGTCGATGCGATAGCGCCCAATGTCTGAGGAACCGATGAAGCCCAGCATCAGGTTCAGCACCATCAACGACACGAGCCGCGATAACATCCGCCGTCCCCCAGGCCCGTGTAGACGGCGGTGGTGATAGAGATACACCATCGTTGCGCCGAACACCGCGAAGACCGCCCCCGACGCGCCCGCCGAGGGAGCCTCTGAAAACACGAGACTGGCAAGCGATCCCGACAGCCCGCCGAGGAAGTAGATGATCGCGAAACGTGGTGTGCCAAACAACCCCTCCACATCGCGCCCAAAGAGGTACAGCGCCAGGCCGTTGAAGAAGATGTGCATCACGTCCAGGTGCAGGAACATCGCCGTGAACAGCCGGTAGTATTCGCCATCGTGGATATAGGCGTTGACTTTGGCCCAGTTCTCCAGGAAGAACAGCCGGTCGTCGAGTGATAGGCTGAAGAAGTATAGGAAGATCACGACGTTAACGCCCAGCAGCACGTATACCAGGCGCGGCACCGACATTGGAAATCTCAGCACAACCTGGCGACGTGCGTCGGACTGCGGGCCAGCGTTCTGTGACGAGGGAGGCGGTTGTTGGTTCATACGCGCGAGTCCTTATGCAACGCACGACGCACACAAACGTGTGCGCAGCGGTGTGTGTGATATCATCTTATACGTTGATTCTATCGCAAAAGACGGGTGTTTTCGTCAACAGGGCATTAGAACGCCATTAAAGTCGGAACTTGACAGCGCGCAGGGGCGTGTTAAGCTGGCGGCGAGAGTCGCGAATCGAGCCAACGGAAGAGTCGCCCTATGCCAGCCTATGAATTCCGCTGCAATGACTGCGGACGCAAGGTCACGCTGACCTACAAAACCTATGCCGACTACGACACGGCGACGCCCACCTGCCCGCACTGTGAGAGTGTCGATCTCACACGGCTGATCTCGCGCGTGCGCTTCAAACGTGCGTCGTCCATGTCACGCTTTATGTCGGGTGAGGCGGGACCGGATGATCCCGGCGCAATGGACGCTATCGACGATGCCGATCCGCGCGTGTTGGGCGGCTTGCTGCGTGAGATGCGCGACGAAACCGGTGAAGACCCCGGCCCGGAGTTTGACGAGATTGTGACGCGTTTAGAGCGCGGCGACGATCCCGAAGCGATTGAGGCGAGTCTGCCGGACCCACCCACCGAGGCGGCTACTGGGCCATCAGTTCCGCCGCCTGCGTCCGCCGCCAGTGACGACGATTGATCTGCTGCTAAGGGTCCACGAACAATCTGTCAGATGCATCGTTTGTCATTTGCCCCTCCCCCAACGCAAACTTGTTCGCGCCCCCTCCCCGCAGGCGGAGAGGAACTTTGCCGCGCAGGTTGCTCCCCCTCTCCATAGGTTGCATCGAGCGCCAGCGAGATCAACTGTCTCGGATGGAGAGGGGGCCGGGGGGTGAGGCCGTTCTTCGCAACACAACAAACTACTGACAACTCGTTCGTGGACCCGCTGCCAATCCACCATTGCCGTCTCTCCGCAGACTCGCTATGATCTGCGCATGAATGACAAACCGAACGCCCTCATCAAACGACGCGGCCCTGACCGCAAACTGTGGGTCATTGTCGCGCACGCCGTCGATATGACCACCGCCGCGATTCCCGCCGGACTGTTGGAAAGCGCCGGAATGCCTGTGTTTCTGTTCCGCGAGGCCATCGGCAGTAGCGCGCTGCCTCTCACCGTTGGGAAAATGGGCGGTGTGGATGTAGCTGTGCCGGAAGCCTACTATGAGGAAGCGTTGGCTCTGCTGGACCCCGCCGGCGACGATCCCTTCGACGAACTCCCGCCCCTACACGACAGTGATCATTATGGTGATCATCCCGCCGCCGAGGACGACGAAAGCTGACACACAATGGAACGCGCTGTGCATACCGCTGAGCAACCGCATACGCTTGATACTCACAGCGCCGTGTCCGTTGGATCGTCGCGGCGTGCAGGCCGTCAGGGGTTGTGGCAAGTGCTGCTCGCGCCTGCGTTTGGACTGTTTCTGCTGTTGGCCTGGGAACTCACTGCGCGCTCTGGCATGTATGCGGATTTTCTCGTGCCCACGCCGCGCAGCGTCGCGGAGCGCTGGTTGGACATCGCGGCGGACGGCTCGTTGGTGCGCCACACCGCGACTACTTTGCGCGAAGTCCTCACCGGGCTGATCATCGGTGTGCTGGCGGCGTTCTGGATCGGGTACGCCATCGCCAAAAGCCGCGTTGCCGCGTTTGCGCTCATGCCGTATCTGATTGCGCTTCAGGCGATCCCCATCGTCGCGGTGGCTCCGCTGCTGATCATCTGGTTTGGTTCCGGGTTGGTGAGCAAGGTGATCATCTGCGCGCTGCTGGTGTTTTTCCCGATGCTGGTCAACACGGTGTTAGGCATTCGCAACATCCCGCCCGAACTGCGCGATCTGATGCGTGCGCTCGAAGCCTCGCCGCTGCAAACCTTCTGGAAGCTAGAACTCCCCGCTGCAATGCCTGTTGTGATCGGTGGCTTGAAGGTGAGCGCCACACTTTCCGTGATCGGCGCGGTGGTGGGCGAATTTGTGAGCGCCAACGCGGGCCTCGGCTACCTGATCAACTTTGGGCGCGGCACGTATGACACGCCGCTGGTGGTTGCCGCCGTCTTCACGCTGACGCTGCTCGCGCTGATTCTCTACGCGTTGGCAACGTGGCTCGAACGTGTTCTGCTCGACTGGCAGGCCGCGCAGTAAGCATGATCCCACTTGGTGCTGGCGGATTGCCCCAAACCCGCTAAACTAGCCCGCAACGTCACGTTTGACTTGACCAATTCACGTTTATTTCCTCTGGAGTTTGAACTATGCAAACCCAATCTATGCGCAGCCGTTACCGGCTGATCAGTGTTGCGTTGATCCTGGTGATTGTGGCCGGATTGTTCGTCATGGCGATTGTCCTCTCCGGCGATGATGATGACGGGGACGCCGATGGTACGCGCGTTACGTTGTTCATGAGCTATATCCCCAGTGTGCAGTTTGCGCCGGTTTACGTCGCTGCCGAGCGCGGGTATTTTGCGGATGAGGGCATCAGCATCGCGTTCGAGAACAGCCTCAACGAGGCGGATGGCGTGGAGCGCATCGCCAACAACGACTTACAATTCGGGCTGGTTAGCGGCGAGCAGGTGGTGCTGGCCCGTGCCCAGGAGCGCCCGATGGTGTACGTGTTCGAGTGGTATCATCGTTTCCCGGTTGGCATTGTCTCTCCTGCGGATGCAGGCATTGCCGCGCCGGAAGACCTCGCCGGGCGCGTGGTCGGTGTGCCGGGGCCACAGGGTGCGAGTTATATTGGGCTGCGCGCGTTGTTAGCGGCGGGTGACCTGACCGAGGACGATCTGGACGAATTGCGCTCGATTGGCTTTTCTGCGCCGGAGAACGTCTGTGTGGGCGAAGTCGAAGCTGCCGTCGTGTATATTGTCAACGAGCCGCTGACCATTGAAGCCGACTGCTTCCCGGTCAATGTGATCGAAGTCTCCGATTATGTACAGCTTGTCTCGAACGGGCTGGTGACGAACGAGCAGACGATCCGCGATAAGCCCGATCTGGTGCGTGGCATGGTGCGCGCGATTCAACGCGGCATTGCGGATACCATCGCGGACCCCGACGCCGCCTTCGAGATCGCCATGCCAGAGTATGTGCCCGATCTGCCCGATGACCAGTACGCTACGCAGCGCCAGGTGCTGTATAACTCGGTGGCGCTGTGGGAGTCGGATGATCTGGGCCGCACGAATCCCGATGCGTGGGTCGCGACGGAGCAGATTTTGCTTGGTACAGGCTTGCTCACCGCTCCGCTGGACGATCTGGCTGCGAGTTACGATATGCAGTTTTTGCCGGAGTAGCGAAACCCCACCTCAACTCTCCGGTTTTCTCCCAGGGGGCCGGGGGGTGAGGTAATCAGGAACGGAACACGGATGCCCAACGACACCATGCTTGCCGCCACACACATCAGCCACACATACGCCGGGACGCACGGCGATGTGCCCGCGCTGGACGACATCTCGCTGGACATGTCGCGCGAGTCGTTTGTGTGCTTGGTGGGGCCGAGCGGCTGCGGTAAAAGCACGCTGCTGCGCATCCTGGCGGGATTGCTGCGGCCTACGACCGGGTGCGCGCTGCTCGACGGACAGCCGATCATGCGCGCCCAGCGCCGTATTGGAGTCGTCTTCCAGCAGGCGAGCCTGATGCCCTGGCGTACCGTCTACGGCAACCTCACGCTGCCGTTGGAACTCGCGGGTTTGCCTGCGACGGAGATCGACCAACGCGGGCGCGCGATGCTTGAACTGACCGGCCTGGACGGATTCGCTGACTCCTATCCGGCGGCGTTATCGGGCGGGATGGCGCAGCGTGTGGCGATAGGCCGCGCGTTGATCCACGATCCCGAAGTGCTGTTGCTAGACGAGCCGTTCGGCGCGCTGGACGCTCTCACACGGGAAACGATGAGCGAGGAATTGTTGCGTATTTGGGCGCGTCACCGCAAGACTGTGTTGATGGTCACGCACAGCATCCCCGAAGCGGTATTGTTGGCGGATCGTGTGCTGGTCCTCAGCCCGCGCCCTGGACGCATCCTATGTGACGAGGCGATTACGTTGGCGCGCCCGCGCAGCCTGGATTTGCTCCACGAGCCGGAATTCGTCGCGCTCACCGAACGTCTGCGTCGCGCAATCCGACCTGCCTAAACCCGAATGTGTCATTCTCGACGACCAAAGCTATTGACATTACCCTGTAGTCTGCTACGCTGATAATGTGGGGGCATTATCGCAGAAGGATATTGCCATGAGTCAGACGATCCTCGTCGTGGATGACGACGACCTGATCCGCACGATGGTCACGCATTTCCTGAAAAACGATGGATACACGGTGATTACGGCTGCTAATGGTGCTACTGCGCTGGACTTGTTCAAAAAGGAAAGTCCCGCGCTGGTGGTGTTAGATATCGCGATGCCGTCCATGAGTGGTATCGACGTGGCGAAGGAAATCCGCGCGATGCAGAAGCGTGATCAAAGTTCGCGTACACCGATCATTATGTTGACCGCGTACGCGCGTAGTTTTTTCCTTTCGGCCAGCAGCGAAGCGGGTGTTGATAGCTATCTGACCAAGCCGATCACTGGTGACAAGTTGCTCGAACACGTCCACCGGTTTGTGGGCGCGGCCACTCCCAAGTCCGAGAACGGCGATTCGGCGTAACCGAATCCCGATCATGCAGAAACCGCCCCTCGGCGGTTTCTTTGATTCTGTGGTGGTTAGTAGGGGCGTTGCTCTGCTGCGCCCGGACGAGATGCGATTAATGTTGGGCGCAGTAGAACAGCGCCCCTACGCACCAACAACATTGGGCATCATATCGCATATGCACTTTGCGTTATCACGCATCTGTGTCACGGCACGACAGGTCTTTACCGGGCGGGAAGATCATCCCGAAGGTGCTGCCCTGCTCCACTTTGCTCTGCACATAGACGCGCCCGCCGTGCTGCTCCACGACCGACTTCACAATCGACAGCCCCAACCCGGACCCCTTGATCTGCTCCACGCCCGGCGCACGATAGAAACGCTCGAACAGGCGCGTTTGTGCTTCCGGGGGGATGCCGCAGCCGTTATCGCGCACTTCCAGATGTAACTCACTATCATGCACATACGCGCGGACGGTGATCTCGCCGCCGTGCGGAGTGTATTTGATAGCATTGCTGATCAGATTGATCAGCGCACGGTAGAGCCACTGCATATCGCCGTTGATGGGCGGCAGCGTGTCCGGCAGATCAAGACGCAAGGTATGTTCGCCTTCTTGCACGCTGGGCTGCATGTCGATTACGGCGCGCTCCACCCAGTCGTGAACATCGACCGGCACGCATTTCAGCCCGACGCCGCTCTGAATGTGTTCCAGGTTGAGCAGGCTATCGATCAGGTCTTGCATGCGGTTCAGGCTCTGGATGCCAATGCTCACGATCTCGCGGCTGTATGCGCTGGGTTGTTGTGTTTCTTCGAGATCGCGTTCCAGCATTTTGAGCGCGTTCATCGTCACGCCCAGTGGGTTGCGTAGATCGTGCGCCGCCGCGTGAATGAAGTTGACGCGTGCTTGCTCAGCTTCGCGCAGATGCGTTACATCCTGAATGACGATCACCCAGCCTTCGGGTTCCTGATCACGTTCCAGGGAGCGCGCCGCATAGACGCGCGACACAATTGCCGAGAGGAAGCGTCCATCTTCGAGCGCGACCTCGAAGATCATGTTGCCCCGACCATCGCCCTCGCTCATCGCCTGTCGCAGCCCGTTACGTACTTTCGGGTGCAGCGGGGCGTCGCGCAGCGGCAGCCCGATCACATCCTCTTCGCGCAGCTTGAACAGGTCTTCGGCGGTGGCGTTGATCAGGTTGATATGCCCGTAATTGTCGGTGGCGATAATCGCGTCGGCGGTGGAATCCAGCACGGCAGAGAGACGGCTGTGCTGCTCTTGGGTGTTTTCGTAGAGGGCTGCGTTATCCAGCGCCACACCCACCTGATCGGCAATTGCACGCAGGACGGTTATTTCTTCGGGGGTGAACTCATACTGTTCGTGGTGCATCACGCTCAGAATGCCCACCACGCGCCCGCGTGCGTGCATGGGGACCAGCGCCATCGCCTTGATGCCCTCATCGGCGAATTCGGGCACAGCCAGACGTGGCTCACGCGTGATCTCGCCCGTGATCACCACTTCGTCGTTATGCACAGCGATCCCCGACATGCCCTGTCCTAGGGGAATACGCATCGGCTCGGTGACGAAATCGTAGCGCCAGCCGCGTTGTGCCCGCAGCACCAGTTCGCCCGCCGCCTCATCGACGAGGCTGATGCCCGCCGAATCGACTTTGATCACGCCCAACACCGCTTCGAGCGCGGTTTTGAGCGTGGCTTGCAGGTCTAGCGACTGGCTCACTGTCGCGGCGACGGTGTTGATCGCGGTTAGTTGATCCACCCGCCGCCGGATTTCTTCCGAGAGCAGTTGGTTGCGTTGAGCCAGACTATCAGTATCGTGTTGTTCAGGCATAAGGTTTGTTAGCAGCTTAACTATAGATCAGCGCACGATTAATTTTATCATAAGTCGGGCCAAAACGGAGCCGCGACTCATATAATGCCCAACGCGGACCCCAGCGTCAGGGCCACCAACAGCATGGCCCACAGTAGCATCCACGCTATCAACCGCCCGCTTTCTTGCAGCGGCGTCAGTTCGGATTCCTGTGTTTCGACTTGCCCCAACAGGTCTACGCGGATGTCGAGATTGCGCTTGCTTTTGGTGATGCGCGCTGAGTACGCATCGCGATACAGAGTATGCCACTTATCCGTCAGATACGGTTCTAACGCCTGTTCCAGGATCACAGTGGCATCTTCTGGGCTGAGCGGTTCGATCTCGTCGGTATCCGGTTGCGGCTGCGACTGCGGTGTGCCAGAGTGCGGTGTATTTTCGGGTAACATTCCGTTGCCCCTTTCAACTCTGCGCGATTCTTTGGTATAGTGTGAAGTCGAGTGTACCCAAACTCAACAATACTGCACAGATCACGCATCTCAGTTCGGGAGCAGATACCTATGGCATCACGTAAACGCAATCACAGCGGTCAGAAGACCAAAATTTTTAGTGTGGCGATTGGTTTGATTATCATCCTCACGTTTTCGATCACCCTGATCGCGCCTGGTAGGGGCGGGAGCAGCAGTTCCAACACCGACGTGACGTACAACACACCGGTTCCCGTCGCGCCGCCGCCCGATCTTGATCCGCAGTTTGAAGGCGAACCACCGTATATTCACAGCAGTGGTTATTTCCGCGTGTTTCGTCCAGCAGGAGCAGATTGGACGATCAGCGAAGCAAGCCCCATGGAAACCAATGTGCTCGCGCGCGTGTATTTCAACAGTCCGTCGCGTTTCGTTGTCATCCATAACTATATCCAACCTGGCGTGGAATATGAAACCCTGGCGTCGTTAAGTGAGAATTTTCTAACATCCACCCATTTTGCAGGAGCGTGGAGAGACTATGACTCCTGGACCGAAACCGGGCGCGAGGTTACCGAAACACATGTGACCACGGAGTTTACGCTTGCGGTGGGGGGCGTTGACTATGTGGCCCGCGCGACGAATTGGTTGGTAGAGGATATGTTGTACGCGGTGCGGGTGGTTGTGCCGGATAACAATCCGCTGCTGCTCGACTTGCTGCACGGATACGCGGTGGATGGTTTCGTGGCATTTCCAGAGTTTCAGGCGATGGATGAGGAGTGGCCCGCGTTTCCTGATCAGGAACTCGGCTATGCGATCAAGTACCCGT
>CBEVZO010000057.1:0-10755 GCA_965554365.1 uncultured Anaerolineae bacterium | reverse complement strand
ACGCACACTGACTCCCTCCCCGCCAGCGGGGAGGGCCGGGGTGGGGTCGCTTGCATCACATACGTGCCCCAAAATCCGAATGCACCCCCGCAACAAGATCAGGTTTCATCGCCGCGTCGAATGTGCCATAATTGTGATGCAGCAGACCGCAACAATCACGTATACCATGACGACTAAGGACCCCACCATGCCCGATGTACCGCCACCCCCCTCCACCGCTTTACCCATGCACGACGATGCCACCAGCGACGACGCGATCCGTCAGGCGTTTCAGGCTGCGGGGCTGCGTGTGACACAACAGCGCATAGCTTTGATCGCGCTGCTGCGTGAGCAGGGCGGTTTTCTCGACGCGGAGGAAGTGCATCATCTGGCGCAGTTGCGCGGCGAAACGCTCAGCCTCGCGACGGTATACCGCGCGCTGGCACTGTTCAAGGATTTGGGGCTGGTTGAGGGGCGCATCGTGGGCCATGAGCAGGGCCGCGAGCAGTATCGTTTTCGATCCGGGAGCGAACGGTATACGCTGACGTGTAAACGCTGTGGCGCGATTGTGCCCGTCGAGCCGGACATCGTGGATGAGTTTCGGCGCGAAGTCACTGTGCAGTTGGGCGTGACGGTCCTCACGGCGCATTCGTGTTTTATCGGCTATTGTGCGGACTGCACCGCTGCGCTGGCTGCCGAAGATGCGGAGTCCGTATCAGACGATACTCCCTGATGTGCAACGTTCCGCATCGTGTCGCGTAGTAGATCGCAGACAAGCAACTAATCACGAGGAACAATCATTATGGGGCCTGAACCAATCGACCAGGAACCGCCACAGAGTACCAACGTGGATGCCGGGTGGCATAACGAAGCGGAACCGATCACGGGTGTGCCAGACTCCGACTTGCTCCCCGGTGAGCCGGTCTACGGTGCGCCGTTGGGGGATGCGCGCAAGAAGAAGAAATTCTCCACGCTGGACCGTCGCGGCAGCGGGTGTAACTTCCCGGTGATCTTGTTGGGTGGCTGCATGGTGGTGTGCTTGGTGTGTTGCTGCTTACCATTGTGCGCATCGACAGTGCTGTTTGGTAGCCTCGCGGCGATTGTAAGCAACAGTGAGACGGCTGTCACCGGGGCTGAAACGGTCGCTGTGCCAGCGGGCGCGACGATCACGTTGAGTATCAATAACCCGGTGGGCGAGATTACGGTTGAGCGTGGTCGCAGCGGCGTGGTGGAGGTGGAATATACCAAGCGCGCCTACGATTTGAGCCATTCCCGCGCCGAGCAGGAACTCGACAAGATCGACGTGTTGGTCACACAACCCGGCGGCGATGACACGGTAGACATAACGGTAGATACCGACCGCCAACGCGACGATTTTTTCTCCTTTGCCAACAACGTGTCGCTGACGATCCGTGTGCCGGAGTCTGTACCCTCTGTGCATCTGGTGATTGAGAGCAAGGTGGGCACGATTAGCGTCCACGATATCACCGCTGAGTCGTTGGATATTCGGGCCAACACGGGTAAAGTGGAGTTTGACGGGGCACTCGTCCAGCAGCCCGCCGGGCCGTACCGCATCGAAACCAGCACGGGCGCGATCTCTGTGCAGCTTCCGCGCGACGTGCATGTGCGGATCGATGCGCAGACCGAAGTGGGCGATGTGGACGTTCGTATGCAGGAATTCGACGCGGTGGACGATTACGAATCCACTGAGGATGTCCTCGGCGAATCGTGGGTCGGCACATTTGGTGAAGGTATGGAAGACCCGCCCACGTTGACCTTGCGCTCAGATACCGGCGCGGTCATCGTCGAGGCGCAGTAAGCACAAAACGGTCCCTCCCGCTCTCCATCCTGTATACACCAGATAGAGAGGGGAGGGGCAACGCAGGTGCAATCACGTGATCCGGCTAGCTACCGCACCACACTACACGATCATTCTTTCCCGTTGGTTTTGTTCGGTTGCCACACTTGCCACACATTACCCACAAGGTCTGGTCCCGGTTGGAGCGTCGGTTTACCGGGCGTCCATCCGGCGGGCGTGACTTCGCCTGTCTCGCGCACATGTTGGAACGCCTTGACCTGACGGATCAGTTCGTCGATGTTGCGCCCGACCGGGGGTGTCATGACTTCCATCGACTGCAAAATGCCGTCGGGGTCGATCAAGAAACGCCCGCGAATGTGCTTTCCGGCTTCCTCGTCATACACACCGTAGTCTGTCCCGATGCGTCCGCCCGCGTCGGTGAGCATGGGCCAGGGTACACCGCCCTCCACCATCTTCGAAAGTTCTGTTTCCTGCCACACTTTATGTGTGAAGTGGCTGTCCGTGCTGAGCGTGAGAACTTCTACACCGAGGGTCTGAAGCTCAGGGTACTTAACGGCAACTGCCGTTAGTTCAGTCGGTCAAACGAAGGTAAAATCACCGGGGTAGAAGATCAACAACCGCCATTTTCCGGCATAATCTGCGAGGTTGACTGTAAAAAAAATCTTTGTTGTAATACGCCTGCGCCGAGAATTCCGGGGCGGGCTTGCCGATGCGTGCTAGCATGATTGTTGCTCCTGGTTGATGTGCTGATCGATGGGTGCGCGCGTGTGAGCATCACACCATACAGATTATAGTTCAGCATACGGTGATGTATATACAAGGAGTGTAAAAAATGGGACGTGTAGCAGGTAAAGTCGCGGTCGTGACGGGCGGCGCGTTGGGCATCGGGCGCGCGATCTGCGAACTACTGGCGGCGGAAGGGGCCATCGTCGCCGTGACGGATATCCTGGATGACCAGGGCGCGGAAGTCGCGACGGCGATCCGGTCGGCGGGGGGACAGGCGCAGTTCTGGCGCATGGATGTCTCCAACGAGACCAGCGTGCAGGACACACTCGCAGCCATCCACGCGGAGTACGGCGCGCTGCACATTCTGGTGAACAACGCGGGCGTCGCCGGAGCCGACAAACCAACGCACGAGATCACCGAGGCAGAGTTCGACGCGGTGTTCGCGGTAGACGTGAAGGGCGTGTTTTTCTGCACCAAGCACGTCGTGCCGATCATGCGCGCGGGCGGCGGCGGGAGCATCGTCAATCTTGCGTCGATCTATGCGCTGGTCGGTGCGCCGGACATTCCGCCATATCACGCGGCGAAGGGTGCGGTGCGGCTTATGACCAAAACTGACGCGATCTTCTACGCCAAAGACGGTATCCGCGTGAACTGCGTACACCCTGGCACGATTATCACGGAACTGGTCGAGGAAATGGCGCGCAACAGTCCCGCAGGCTATGAGGAGTATATGCGCGGGCGGGCGGCGATTCACCCGATCAGGCATCCCGGCGAGCCGCTGGACGTGGCCTACGGCGTGCTGTATCTCGCGTCGGATGAGGCGAAGTTCGTCACAGGCGCGGAACTCGCCATCGACGGCGGTTATACGGCGCAGTGAGAGAGAGGCGCATTTCATCAGGCCGCGCGGCTGGCTACGTATAACCTGTGACGGCTGCTGAGTCGGTTGTCTCTGTTCGCGTGGACCACGCTTGCGTCGCTGCCTCGTTCACTGGTCCTGAGTTCCGATCAAGGAGTATATCATGGTTAAACGCGTAGTGGGCGGGTGTGTATTGCTGACGTTGGTGCTGTTGCCGTTAGCGGTGACTGCCCAGGACAGTGCGCCGGAGACGTGGGTGCGGGTCTACAGTACCGATCCACGCAGCACGGCGCTGCACGGCCTTGCAACCGCTGACGGTGGGTATCTGCTGGTTGGCGCGACGCATTATTCGCACCAAAATCACGACAGCGAAGACATCCACTTGATGAAACTTGACGCGGCGGGCGACGTACTGTGGGAGCAGGCCTTGGGCGGCGAACAGTATGATCGCGGGGTGGCGGTACAGGCTGCCGCAAACGGCGGTTATGTTGTGCTGGCGGAAACGCGCTCGTTTGGGGCGGGCGGCTACGACATCCAACTGATCGGCATTGACGCCGAGGGCGCGGAGTTATGGTCGCACACCTATGGCGGACCCGGCACGGATCGCGCGCAAGACATCCAGCCTACAGCGGACGGCGGTTACATCATCGCCGGGAGTACGGTTCCCACTGACGGCGACAATGACGATGCGTATCTGCTGCGTGTCGATGCGGCGGGCAATGTGATCTGGGAACGCGCCTACGACGAGGGCCACTACGAGGCGGGGTATGCGGTGCATGAACTGCCCAACGGCGACTTTTTTGTCGTGGGCGATTTGCAACATGGCTCCGGGATGTACCCGGCTCAGGACCCCGACGTGTTTGTGCTGCGCACCGATGCGGAGGGCACGCCGCTGTGGATTTCTTCGTGGCCTGCGCCGGATACACAGGGGGCGTTCGAACTGCTACCGCTGCCTGACGAGACGTTTGTGATTACCGGCATCGTGATCACGGGCGCGAGTTACGACATCAACGACTTTTTGTTGATGAAGCTCGACGCGGACGGCAATTTGCTGTGGGATCAGTCGTTTGGCGAGGCAGGCCGCGTGGACTACGGCACAGACATCGTCGCCATGCCGGACGGTGGGTATCTGCTGACCGGGCTGTCCATGCGGCGCGGATCGAGCGCGATCCCGCTGGTCAAGACCGATGGGGACGGCGCGCTTCTCTGGCGGCAGGAGTTGGTCGAGGGGCCGGGAGTCAAAGCGGCACTGGTGATTCTGGATGCGCACGACGGCGGATATTTGCTGGTTGCGCAAACCGATGAAGGCGGGCGCGGGTTCGAGACGCTGCTGATCAAAACCGATGCCGACGAACACATCGCGCCGTAGCTGTTTAACATGGGGCGTGATCTCATGTATGATCGGGGTACGGCTATCGAGCGAGAGGATCGCGCATGGACCCCCAAACGTCGCACTTTATCAGCGAGGCGATCACCGTCGAGTTTGACACGCCACCAACCATCGAGAAAACACCGCCCTGCCCGGAGCGTTTTGTGTGGCGCGAGGAGACGTATACCGTCGCGGAGGTGATCAGTGAATGGCAGGATTTTCGTCGCCGGGGACGTATGTCCCGCAACATGCGCCCGACGAATCTCGCGAAGACCGCGCAGCGTGGATCGTGGGGCGTGGGACGCTTCTTCTTCCGCGTTAAAACGGAGTCTGGGCAGGTGTTCGACATCTACTATGATCGCGCGCCGACCAGTTCCGGTGATGGCGCGGGGTCGTGGGTGCTGTACCGCGAGTGGGATGTGGTGGAGCCTGAGAATGACGATCCCTCAGATAGCACGGAGTGAGTTCATTTCAGTGGTAGATAGAGGACGAGGCCTTCCCATTCTCCTGGCTCGCTGCATTCAATGAGTAGCAGCATGTCTTCAATAACTGCACTGATTGGAACATCCTGGCTCACGGCAAAAATACCGGGCATGGGCTGACCGGCCTCAATTCGTGCAATGGCATGGGCCGTCATCGTATTCACATCGTGCGTGAAGACCACACGACCTGCTTGGGCGGCCCATGACAAAACGACCGGGTCCGCTGCACCGGAGATCGCTTCAATATCTTGAACGCGCAGCACATCGATGTCCGGTTTGCGGCGCAATAAGCCGCGTAGAATGGCGTTGTTGAAATCTTCGTCTAGGAGCAAGCGCAACACATTTACCCTCGATCTGACTTCCGCGCCAACAGCCGCTCTCGAATACCTACCGTATCGAACCGCGCCTCATTCTCCTTGCGCGTACAGTGCGCTTGCTGATGCCGCTGATCGAGGTACGCATCAACGTCAGTACGGAAATGAAGGTAATAGGTAATGGCCCCATAGACATCAGCCAGGGTCAATACAGGATATTGTTGAGCGATTTCTTCGGCGGTAGCGCCTTGATTGAAGGCATAAACAACCGTGTCCAGAGTCACACGTGTTCCGCCTACGCGAGCCACGCCCTCAGCGTCCATTTTGACTGCTGTGATTTCCGCTTGAGCAGGAAGCGCCAATTCGTATCTCCTCGTCATAGCACACGTTGTCTTGTGCTGATTCTACCACATTCGCAGCTATGCCCACTGGTCGCGGTAAGCGGTCGGATGCATTCGAAAATTGGGGCAAGGTCACCCTCTCCGCCTACAGAAGTGAGGGAAAGGGTAAACGCGCCTACTTCCGCCGCCGGAACGGTCGCCCTAACACGCCGAACGCCGTGCGCGCGATACGCACGCCTCCGCCCAGCAACTTCGCGAAGGGTGCGGGTGGGCGCGCCGGGAGAATCTCCCAGGGTTCCGCGTCGTGCTGCGCAAGGACATGATTCGCAGCGGCGATGCCCGTGATCGTGCAGCGCTCCATCCACAGCGCCGGGTGCGCATAGCCGATCCAGTCGCCACATGCGTAGACGTTGTCCCAGGGCGTTTCAACGTGCAGACTCGTCTCGGTTGGCACGACGAACTGTGACTGCGTGCGCCCGTTGCGCCGGAGCGAACCGTGTACAAAATGCCCGCGTAGTTCAGGGAACGCGCGCTGCACTTCGGTGGTCGCAGTCACGAGCAGCATACTATCGGACTGATCCAGCACTTTATCGACCGAGTAGAAATGCACCTCAATCGCGCAGCCGCCCGCGTCGCCCCAGGCCTTGAATTCCTCCTGGATGCGTTGCAACCAGAAGAAGTTGTCAATCTCAAAATCGCCCGTGAACATCCCGCCCGGTGAGCCTTCGCGCGGCGGTTTGTCGAACCAGATGCGCGCGGTGGAACAGCGCAGCGTCGGCGGGAAACTGATCTCACGCGCGGCCTCGGCAGTATCGGAATCGTCGGCTAGCAGCAGGCGTTCGGCAGCGTTTGGCTCAGTCGCGATGATCACGTTTGCCGCAGTGAGCGTACGCATCCCGCCCAACCGCGCATCTTCCACACGCACGTCCCAATAGTCGCCGTTGCGCTTGAGACTCACCGCCCGCGTGCCGAGCATCACCTGCCCATTGGCGTTGATCTTGTCGATCATCGGCTGGATCAGGCAATCGTGCGCGTTAGTGGGCAGATATTCGAGCGACCACGTATCCTGACGCAGCATGGTGAAGAAGCGCATCGCGGCAATGAACCCGGCTAGCGTGATATGCTCGGAGGGCGCGGCGAGCAGGCTGTGCCCCAGCCCCCGAAAGATCGCACGCAGGTTGGGCGACCACAGCATGAAGTAGTCGTCAATCGTGCGGTTAGGAATTTCGCGCTGTTCCATGATCGGGTCGAAGCCGGTGCTGAGGATGATGCTCGCGGCGAGCGACGGCGACGCAAACAGGTCCAGCAGCGTGATCGTGCGCCAGAAACGCGGGGTGAACAGCATTTGCAGGTAATGGAACGGCGCGGGCAGCCACGAGCGCCGCACCGCCGTCCCCGCTTCGAAGTAGGTCACTTTGCTCCCCCAACGGTTGATCCACTCCTCGCCCCAGGAGTTGAGCAGGTTGATGTCCAAAAAGCGATCCAGCATCGCGCGCATGTTGTCGTAGCCGCCCCACAACGCGTGTGCGCCGTGTTCCGATAAAAACGACCATGCGCGCCCCTTATGCTCGAAGGTGTCCGGCGCGCCCGCCGAGAGACAGCCGCCCGGCCACTCGGAGTCGGCTTCCAACACCAGCGGCGGCACATCGCGCTCCGCCAAATGGATCGCGGCGCTCAGTCCGGCCAGTCCGCCGCCGATCACGACAACGGGGAATACATCATCTGCGTGTGTAGTCATGTGTTATCCTGTGAGTGTGGTGTGCATCGTGCGATCATCGCAGATCGCTCGGCCCTACAAGGACCGAGCTACAGTTCGGAAGGACCGTAAACGGCCCTGGCATCGCTGTCGTTTTCACAATTTTGGTTTCGGTGGTGGTTCTCTGCCTTCATCTGTACGGAGGGCACGGAACACGCGCTCGATTTCGCGCTCGAACAACGCATTGTCATGTTCCCAGCCCTTGAAATCGGCTGCCAAACGCGTTTTGACTTCCCGTGCAATCCAAGAATCGCACTTATCGCTGAAAATGTAACCATCTAGATCAAGTGGAATCAACACAGGGATGGTTCTGCCGTACCGCTTGCGAAGTTCCTCTTCTTTCAAAAGGACTTTGTTGAATTCACGCTCAACCCACCAGCTATTCAGCGATGCTTCGGAACAGCACAATATCACTTTGTCCCAAATTCGTATGCCACGATCAATAGCTTCGTGGATTGGATCACCGGGAACCATTTGATGTTCGTCGAAATAGCAGCGAATATCACACCCCTGCAACGTATCATGGATGCGACGTGCGAAAGTTTTGTCCGCGTGACTGTAGCTGATGAAGCAAGAGAAATAATCAATTGGTTTTTCAACTAATGACCGAGCAAATACGATAACTGTATCTGGCAAGCCGCAACCTCGCAGAAAAATGTCAGGAATCTCGCCTCTCGAAAGAACTAGAGTATCGACTCCTATAGAGCTTGGGGCGCTGTGTTGAACTTCTGCAAGGCCAAATGAATGCGATAGATCAACCGATACAAAAACAGTTCCGAGACATATAGCATCAGTAAAATCAACTGAAAACATAAAAGTATCGCTAAAAAATGCTCTTCCTAGGAAAGCGCGTCTCAAATCTGTCTGTACCAAATACGCTCGACGTAAGTTGACTCCTGCTAGGATTGCTTCGGAAAGAACTGCTTGTGACAAGTCAACCCCATTCAGATCAGCGCCTTCCAGATGTGCTGCATTTAGATTAACTTGCTTCAGATTGGCAACAGCGAGATCAGCTTGTCGCAAATCTACTCCTTGAAGGTTGGCGTTCTGTAAATTCACTACTCGTAAATCTGCGCCCTGCAAATCAATGCCAGAGAGATCAGCCCCTCGCAAATCTGCATTCCTCAAAGAACCGTCAGACAGCCAACCATTCTGTCTCAATATTGATATTGCTTCTAACACGAAATCGCGCTTGTTCGAACGCATTTGTTCAATGAGTCTTTGTTTTTCGTCGTTTTCACTCATATTGTTTTACCTTCGGTTATCAGACAGACTCAAGGAACTTTCGTTCACTCCACCACCGCGACCGCGCCGCCCCGGCGTGCATCGCCTGCCCCGTGAAAGCGCCCCGCCGCGTCCCGCTGCGCGACATGCGTTCCGCCGAAATAGAACGCGATATCCGGCCAGCGACTCACCGTGTAGCCGCGTGCCTCTAGCGTATCCGCTGCCACCGGATCGAAGCCGCCTTCGAGTTGCAGCGTGGGGCCGTCGAGATGCACGCGCGGACGGTCTACCGCGTCCTGTACGGTCTGTCGCCAGTCGAGCGTGTTGCTCAACAGTTGGAAGATCGCATCTCGCAATCGCGCCGCGCCGCCGCTGCCCACGAGCAACCGCGTATCATCTGGCCCGGTGACGAGCGTCGGAGCCATCATCGACGACATGCGCGTGCCGGGCGTGTAATTGTGGAAACCGCCGGGGTTGAGTTCTTCCTCGCCGAGCATGTTGTTCATCAAGATGCCCGTATCGCCAGGCACATAACCCGCCGATTCGCCGGTCGTGGTCGTGATCCCCACCGCCAACCCGTGCTCATCAATCGCGCTGAGGTGCGTCGTGGCGCTATGCGCACGGGGATGCACTGGCCCTTGCCGCGCCTGTTGATCCGCCAACGCCGCCGCGACTTCCGCCCAGGCAGTGTCGGTGTGCGCCGCGTTGAGCCACGCCGTATAGGACTCCGCGTCCAACAGTGCTTCCGGGTTATCGCGCCGCCGCGCCGCGACCGTCTGCCGTTGGACCTCCGCCAGCAGCGCGATATGCTCCGCGCTCCCGTGCTGCATCCCCTCTAGCGCCGCGCGCTGGAACAGTCCCAGGCCGTAGCCGATCAGAATTCCACCCGACGATGGTGGCGGATTCGTGTACACGGTGTGGCCTCTGTAGGGCAGCGTCAGCGGTGGGCGCTTGATCACGCGATACGCAGCGAGGTCGTCGTGGGTGAGCAGCCCGCCGTGCGCTTCCTGATCAGCGACGATCTCACGCGCGAGGCTGCCCGTGTACAGCGTCTGCCAGCCTTCCGCCGCGATGCGCTCTAATGTGTGCCCCAGGTTGGAATTGGTGAAGCGATCACCCACGCCGAGCCATTCACCGCCCGGCGCAAACAGCGCCATGCAGCTCGCGTGATACTCGAAGATCATGTCCACGAGACGGATCAAATAGGCGCGGTACTTATCCAGCACGAAGCCCTCGTGCGCCAACCGGATCGCGGGCTGCAACACGGCTTCAAGCGGCATCGTCCCCGCGTCTTCGAGCAGCGCCGCAAGTCCCGCCACGTCACCAGGGACGGCGGTACTCGCCCAGCCCAGGTGATAGACGCTCGTGCCACTCTCGTAGACCACCGTGATCGGCGCAAAATCCATGCTCGTGCCACGTCGATCCTCGCCCCGGCCCGGCGTGTCACAGAAAAAATCGTACAGCACCGGATCGCGATCCGGTCCGTTCAGGATCGCGAAGCCGCCGCCACCCGGTGACGACAGCACAATCTCGCTGGTATACGTGGCAAACGTCGCCGCGACAATCGCATCGACTGCGTTGCCGCCCTGCCGCAATATCTCCGCGCCTGCCGCGACGGTTTCGGGGCTGCCCCCTGCAATAATGCCCTTCATGATGGTGTCCCCCTGTTGATCACGTTAATATGTCGCTTTTTCTGGGCGTATTTGCTTCAAAAATATTGGCGCAGGAAACTCACAGCCTTGTGCTGTGGGAGGAATGCGCCGTCCTCCTCTCTGTTCGCTAGTGAAAATAAGCATAACCATCATTGATCTGGATCATCCGGCAATGACGCCAGCTAATCCCATCGACTGACCCCACACGAAAATAGCCGTTGGCGCGCACGGCGACGC
>CBEVZO010000056.1:0-10763 GCA_965554365.1 uncultured Anaerolineae bacterium | reverse complement strand
GGTCAGCGATCACATCAGCTTTGGGCATTGGTCCTCCCTGAAATGGTCCGGTACGCAAATGTAATACCGACTGAGCGCATTATAGCATTGGGTGCGACTCAAACTCAACCGGCGGTTTTCCGCCTTTTAACTTTTAGACCCCCCTAACATTTAGGGGCTGACAGCGTGCGGCAAGCGCTCTAGAGTTGCCCTACAATCCCGGCTGAGCTATAAAAGCAGGAAGTCACACATCCTGTCGCGCCCCATGAGAAAAAGGACACGAGTTATGGCTGAACAACCCGCAGGGCAGCCCCCCGCTGCCGAAACACCGGTCAAAGAAAAATGGTACGCGAGGTCGGTTGCTGATACGCTCAGCGCATTAAGCATCGACGCCAATCAGGGCTTGAGCGATGCTGAAGTCATGCGCCGCCGGACGGAACACGGCCCGAACGAACTGCCGCAGGAATCCGACACCTCGCTCTGGGAACTGCTGTGGTCGCAGTTTACCGACGTGATGGTCGTAGTGTTGGTCGCTGCGGCGGCGATCTCGATCTTCATCGGCGACATGAAAGATGCCGTCGTGATCATGGCGATTGTCGTACTGAACGCCGGATTGGGCTTTTTCCAGGAATATCAGGCGGAGCAAGCACTGGCGGCGCTGGGCGCGATGCAAACGCCACAAGTGCGCGTCAAACGCGGCGGGCACGTCGTCTCAATCAGCGCGACCGACCTCGTACCGGGCGACATTGTGCTGCTCGAAGCCGGGGATCGCGTTCCCGCTGACGGGCGCTTGATCGAGGCGGTGAATCTGCAAATCGATGAGGCGGCACTCACAGGCGAATCAATGGCGGTGGACAAAATACATAACCGCCTGGAAGACACCGATCCTCCGCCCGCGCTGGCCGACCGCCACAACCTCGCGTACATGGGCACGTCCGTCACCTATGGGCGCGGCGTGCTGGCGATCACGGGAACCGGCCTCAACACGCAGTTGGGCACAATCGCCTCGCTGCTGCAACGCGTTGAACAAGGCCGTACTCCGTTGCAGGAACGCCTGGAGCGTGTGGGCGTCATTCTGGCAGGCGCGGCACTGGCGGTCTGTGCGATGGTGTTCGTCGCGGGCGTGCTGCGCGGTGAAGATATCGAAGAAATGCTGCTGACCGCGATCAGCCTCGCCGTCGCCGCGATCCCGGAGGGTCTGCCCGCCGTGATCACGATTGCGCTGGCATTGGGCGCACGCCGCATGATCCGCCGCCGCGCGTTGATCCGCAAGCTGCCCGCCGTCGAGACGCTCGGTTCGGTATCGGTGATCTGCTCAGACAAAACGGGCACGCTCACCCGCAACGAAATGACCGCGACCCTGATCGCGCTGCCGGGGCGCGACGTGGATATCACGGTCGGCGGGATCGGTTATACGCCGGTCGGCAATTTCTACGCGGATAACCGTTCAATCAACATCATCGACGATCCTGTGCTGGCACGCATCCTCAAAGCGGCGGCACTATGTACCGATGCGTTTCTAGAGCAGGACTCCGATGATGAGCGCTGGGTCATCGTGGGCGACACCACCGAGGGCGCGCTGTTGGTCGCGGCACGCAAAGCTGGGTGGGGCCGGTCGGTGCTAGAAGGCGACCTACCCCGCCGCGCAGAACTCCCCTTCTCGTCCGAGCGCAAGGCCATGACCACGATCCACAAACCGGTGGGTCGCTTCGCAACAGAACTTTTTGAAGACGCGCAGTATGTCGCGTTTGTGAAGGGCGCGCCGGATCGTCTGTTGGAATGGGCCAAACACGAAGTCACGCCAGAAGGCATCAAAGAATTCACCCCCGCGCGCCGTCAGGTGTGGACCGACAAAATCAGCGCGATGGCGAGCCAGGGCTTACGCGTGATCGGCGTGGGATACAAACGCCTTGAGGACATTCCCGATGATCTCACGCCCGAAACCGTCGAGCGCGACATCAAACTGTTGGGCCTGTTCGGGATCGTTGATCCCGCGCGGCAGGAAGCCAAAGACGCGGTCAAAGTTGCCAAATCAGCAGGCATCAGCACGGTGATGATCACCGGCGACCACAAACTGACGGCGGCGGCTATCGCGCGCGAACTGGGGATCATAGGTGAAGGCCAGGAAGTATTGATCGGCGTGGACCTGGACCGCATGAGCGAAGATGACCTGCAAGAAGCGGTACTCACCACCTGCGTGTTTGCACGCGTCTCGCCGGAGCATAAGTTGCGCGTGGTGAAGGCGCTGCAATCACACGGTAAGATCGTCGCGATGACGGGCGACGGCGTGAACGACGCGCCCGCGCTCAAACAAGCCAACATCGGCGTGGCGATGGGCATCACCGGCACGGACGTGAGCCAGGGTGCGGCGGATATGATCCTCACCGACGACAATTTCGCGACCATCGTCGCGGCAGTCGAAGAAGGCCGCACGATCTACGACAATATCAAGAAGTTTATCCGCTACCTGCTGAGTACCAACGCGGGCGAAATCGTCACGATGTTCACCGCGCTGGTGATCGGGCTGAAAGTGCCGCTACTGGCGATTCAGATTTTGTGGATCAACCTCGTCACAGATGGGCTGCCCGCTGTGGCGCTGGGCTTCGAGCCGAGCGAACAGGACGTGATGCAGCGCAAACCGCGCCCCCCGCGTGAGAGCATCTTCGCGCACGGGGTGGGACTGCATGTGCTGTGGGTCGGGCTGTGGATCGGCATCAGCACGCTCATCGGCTTCGCGTGGGGCCTGGGCCGGTACGGCGGCGATATCTTCGATCCCAGCGAAGATACGCTGATCCTGGCGCGCACACTGGCGTTCAGCATTCTGGCGCTGTCACAGGTGTTTGAAGTGTCCGCGATTCACGGGGGCGATGCGTCGTTCTTCCGCGCGCCGCTGCACCGCAACAAGTTACTGTTGGGCGCGGTAGTTCTAACCGCTATCCTGCAAATGATCGTCGTGTACGCACCGTTCGCGCAGGACATCATGAAAACTACGTCGCTGGACGCGGTGGAACTCCTCGTCGCGTGGTTGCTGGCCGGGTCGATCTTCCCGGCGGTCGAGGTTGAAAAGTGGCTGCGCCGTCGCGCTGCGCAACCGCCCGCAGCCTAGCAACACACCTGCTTGTTCCACGCTAACCATAGATTTTACTGGCGAGGTAACATGGTTTTTCGGACCGTATTACCTCGTCGTTTTTCCCTAATATTGCCTCCCACACCACAACTTCTCTAGAGAAGCTTCAATTTGCTTGACGTAGTTTTGTGATCAGGATATAGTACGAATACTGCTTGAAGGCTTCGCTATTGCAGTTTTTTTAGGAGAATAAAAATGATCCGTAAGGTACTTGCACTTGCTATTGTGATGGTCCTGATGACGGTTGCGGTCGTTGCGCCGGCACGCACCACTGCTCAGGACGAACCGCTGAAGATCATTCTGGTGGTCAACGGTGTGCTGGGTGACCAGTCGTTCTTCGATTCCGCGCAGCGCGGGATGGACTGGCTGATCAATGATGGCTACAACGTCGAAATCAACACGGTCGAGCTGGGCGTCGACGAGATCAACTGGGAAAGTGGTCTGGGCGATGTGATGGCGAACACCGACGACTACGATCTGCTGATCACCGGCACCTGGCAGATGGGCGACTTCCTCGGTTCGCGCGTGCATCTGTATCCTGACAAGTACTTTGTCATGTACGATGCCTCCGTGCCCTATGACAACCCGGAAATCTGCGCCGATGGTTGCACCAATGTGTACACCGTGATGTACGCGCAGAACGAAGGCTCGCTCTTGGCGGGCGTCTACGCGGCAGCGATCACGACCAGTGGACTTGAGGGCGCGAACGACGCGCTCTACATCGGTGCGGTCGGCGGGCAGGATATCCCCGTGATCAACGACTTCATCATTGGTTATGAGCAGGGCGCGTGCCTGGTCAACCCCGAAGTAACCAACATCGTGCAGTACGCAGGTGGTTGGAACGATCCTGCAGCAGGCAAGGAAATCGCGCTGGCGATGTACGAGCAAGAAGCTGACATCATCTTCCAGGTTGCCGGTGGCACGGGCGTTGGTGTCTTCGAGGCTGCGAAGGAAAGCGGCCACTACGCCATTGGTGTGGACTCCGACCAGGGTGTACTCTACTCCAGCCCGGACGAAGACCTGGACCTGGGACAGAATATCCTGACCAGCATGTTGAAGAATGTCGACAACTCGCTCTACCGCGCCGTCGACATGTTCATCGAGGGTGAATTGGCCTTCGGTGAGGTCGAAGTGCTTGGTGTAGCCGAGGGTGGTGTCGGGCTGGCTTTCAACGACATCTACTTCGACAGCACGCCAGAATACATCCTCGACCTGGTGGACGCAGTGGAAGAAGCCATGCTCAACGGCGAAATCCCGGTGCTCACCGTGTTCGAAGATCGCCTGTATCTCGGCTACGAGATGGGCGAAGTCGGGCAGGGCTGCGAGGCCATGCCTGAGGTCGAATTCGACGCTTCGATGTACGTAGCGGAGTAAGCGTCATCCAACAGTCAGCTACCGCCACGATTGAAATCGTGCGGCTTGCATGAGCCGAGATCTGACCAGCCTCAGCCAGGGCCTACGGGCTAACGGGTACGTTACGAGCGAATCTATAGGCACTCCGGGATGCTTCCCCAGTCCCGGACCCTGCGGCAAGTGGTTAAACAGGCGTATGCGGTAGAGGCCAGTGCTGCTTGCATAAACCGCCCAGTAACATTGGCGAGGGGAACATGATCCCGGCAACGGGAAACGTGCAGGAAACTGCACCAGGTTGCGAGCCGGTGGCCTGGCTTTCACGAGCGAAACACCGGCTTCCCTTCGGTCGCTTGATGCTTTCCTCTACAACGGTTGAAACCGCGTAGCTTCCAGCGTCTAATTTCTGTGACATCACTCCAGCTAACATTCCAGGGGGAGTTATGGCAATTATTGAAGCAGTTGATCTTGTAAAAGTTTATCCGAATGGCGTGCTAGCAAACGACCGTGTTCAGCTTTCCGTCGAGAAGGGCGAGATTCACGCGCTGGTCGGCGAAAACGGGGCCGGGAAAAGCACGCTGATGAAAGTACTCTACGGCCTGGAACAACCCACCGAGGGGGAAGTCCGGCTGCGCGGGAACGTGGTCACAATTGGCAGTCCCCAGGCGGCAATTGACATGGGGATCGGCATGGTACATCAAAACTTCATGCTGGTATCCTCATTCACCATTGCCGAAAACATCGTGTTGGGCCGCGAGGCAGAACGCGCGGGCGGATTTGCGATGGATCGTCAGCAGGCAGTGCGCGATACCACAGCGCTTTCCAAACAGTACGGCCTACACGTTGATCCAAACGCGCGCGTCGTGACCGTGCCGGTCGGAATGCGTCAGCGCGTCGAAATCCTCAAGGCGCTCTATCGCGGCGCGGAAATTTTGATCCTCGACGAACCGACCGCCGTGCTGACCCCGCGCGAAACGCAGGACTTTTTCAAAGCGATCCGCAACCTGGTCAACGAAGGCAAAACGGTGATCTTCATCACGCACAAGCTGCGGGAAGTGATGGAGATTTCTGATCGTGTGACGGTGATGCGTGATGCGCGCACCGTCGGCACAGTGAACACCGCCGACACGAATGAAGCCGAACTCGCGCGCATGATGGTCGGGCGCGAAGTGTTCATGCAAGTGGACAAACCCCCCGTCAACCGTGGCACGCCCGTGTTGGAGGTCCGCGAATTGGCCTTCGTCAATGAAACCGGGCGCACGCTGCTGCACGACGCGACCTTCACCACCTACGAAGCGGAGATTCTGGGCATCGCGGGGGTGGAAGGTAACGGGCAGACGGAACTGGTCGAGGTACTGACTGGTTTGCGTCCCGCGTCGGCAGGTGCGGCGGCGGTGGATGGCATGCCCGTGTTGGGGTTTGGGCCGCGCAAAGTACGCGAAGCACACGTAGCGCACATCCCCGAAGACCGCCTGACAAACGGCGTCGCGGTGCTGGCTTCCATCAGCGATAACCTGATCGTGGACCGCTACTATCGCCCGCCATTTTCACAGATAGGGATGCTCAATCCTAACACGATTCGCGACAACAGCGCCGAGATGATCGAGCAGTTCAATATCCTCGCGCCCAGCGGCGAACTCCCGGTGGCATCACTCTCCGGCGGCAACATGCAGAAGGTCGTGGTGGCACGCGAGTTGTCTTCAGAACCTCGTCTGCTGATCGCCGCCCAGCCCACACGCGGGGTAGACATCGGCGCGATTGAATACATCCACCAGCAACTTGTCGATCAGCGTACCAACGGCCTGTCGATCCTGCTGATCTCGGCGGACCTGCAAGAGGTGATGAAGCTCTCGGATCGCATCATGGTGATGTACGAGGGTGAAATCGTAGCAATCTTCCCCAATACACCGGACCTGACCGAGGAGAAATTGGGGCTGTATATGCTAGGCGCAGAACGGCAGCCTCGCGCAGAAATGGAGCAGTACCTATGACCAAGCGAGCGCGTTTATCACAACAGCAGCTTGTGCTGCTGCTCTTTAGCCTGGCGATTGGCGTTGTCATAACGTTGCTGGTCAGCTACAAGACCTACAGCTTTGAAAGCGGCATGTCCGGCGCTGAGATGACCGACGCGGTCAAAGCCACACCGGACTACATCGCCGTGTTTTTCGTGAATGTACTGGTCGGCATCAGTGTGATGCTGTTGATACTTGAGTTGAAGTGGGGCGCGCTGCGCGTGATCTTGACTGTCGTCGTGGCGCTGCTCTTTGGCTACCTGATGACGGCCTTCTTCAACCTTGACTCGGCGGACCGTTTCATGCGCGGCGAGTTCCGTGTGAAGCTCATCTCCGACGCTGAATCGCCGCTGGATTTGCGCTACAACGAAGAGCGCGAAGCCATCTTCAACAACCCTGATGACGCGGAACCCGTCACCCAGACCGCTTACGCGTTTGTGGGCGGTGAGGGCAACGAGATCACGCTGCTGGCCTACGCGCTGGACGAAGACTCTGGGCTGGATATACAAGTGTCGCTGATCGGGCCAGACGGCGAGGTACTCATCATCGGCACAGAAGCCGACCGCCGTATCCAGCGCCAGTACGACGATTACATTTCCACCGAGCTAGACGCGGCAGTCAAAGATTTCGTGTTGCCCGCTGATGGCACATATACGGTGGTCGCAACACCAGAAGCCGATCCTGACATTCAAGCGGCGTTCGGCGTGATCGTACTCTCTGACGATAAGCCGCCGGTAGAACTAGCCTACAACGGTTCCGGTATGGGCGATATCTTCAACGTGGAAAACGCCGACGAACCGCTCACCGAAACGGAATATGCGTTTATTGGTGGTGAGGGCGACACATTGACGGTGCTGGCGTATATGTTCCGCGCCAACGACGAAGCGGACTTGCAGGTTACGCTGATTGCGCCGGATGGCACAGAGATTGAGGCCAATAACGACGCGACCGAGGAACAAGTCGTCCAGTTTGCACCCGACCTCAAAAGTACACGCGATGCAGTGATCGAAAATATCACCCTGCCCGTTGACGGCGTGTATACCGTCCACATCCAGCCGGAGCCGGTCGATACGTCCACGCGCATTAGCGAGATGCTCAAATCGACAAACAAGGCGTATGATGCGTTCCTGTTGGGACCGCTGAGCCGCCTCAACCGCTGGCTGATTTGGATTCGTGACGCGATCACGTTGATTATGCTGGGGCTGGCGATTACCATCGTGTTCCGCGCGGAACAATTCAGTCTGGGTGCGGAAGGACAGCTATTCTTCGGCGCGCTGGTGTCTGCGGTCATCGGGTTAACGTTTGGCGACCTGCCACGCGGGCTGCTGGTCCCTGTAGCGTTGATCTCAGCAGCAACAGCGGGCTTCGTGTGGGGCCTGCTGCCGGGTATGCTAAAAGCGTATCTCGGCGCGAACGAACTGGTGTCGACGCTGATGCTCAATGTGATTGCGCAGCGTTTCTACGAGATGGTACTGACCCACCAACTCCAGCCACCGGACGCAGGGAATACAGTTTCCGAATGGATTCCCCAAAATGGCTTACTGCCCCCGATCATTGATGTCCACGGCGACCAGATTTCGATTGCCGTCTTCATCGCGATTGGCATGGTGATCTTTACCTGGCTGCTGATCCAACGCACGCCAATTGGCTACGAAGTGCGCATGATCGGCGCGAACATCAAGTTCGCCGACTACGGCGGCGTCAACACCAAGCGCACGATCATGCTGGCGATGGCGATCAGCGGCGCGGTGGCCGGGCTATCCGGCGCACATCTCTCTACCGGCGTGTATCGCAGACTGATCTTGAATATCTCGATCGGGCTGGCGTTTGAGGGTGTGGTTGTCGCGCTGCTGGCGCGCAATAATCCGCTGGTCGCACCGTTCACAGGATTGCTGTATGCCTATCTACGCACGGGGGCGCAAGTCATGGAGCGTGACGCGAACATCAGCGCGGAAATCGTGCGTATCATTCAGGCGGTTGTGATCCTGATGATCACTGCCGAGGCGTTGGTGACCTTCTTCCGGCAGCGCCGCGTGCGCCGTCGCGGAAGCGTCGATTTAGACACGCTAGGCGGCGATCAAAATCAGGGCAGCACACTCACCCCTGCTGAGGAGAGCGCACATGGATAGCGGTCTGTTCCAAAACGTACTCGAAGGTATTTTCAGCGCCGCGTTTCTCGCTTCGATCCTGCGCGTGACGACTCCGATCCTGTTCCCATCGTTAGGCGCGCTGATCTCCGACCGTGCGGGCGTGATCAACATCGGGCTGGAAGGCACAATGCTGATCGCTGCGTTCACGGGCGTGGTGTTCAGCGCCTACTCACAAGACTGGTGGGGCGTCGAAACCGGCGAAGTGGTCGGCCCCTGGGTAGGCCTCGGAGTCGGGGTGCTGATGGGCGTCTTGACAGCGCTGCTGCTGGGGTTCTTTGCGCTCAAGCTCAAGGCCAACCTGATCCTCTCTGGAATTGCGATCAACTTCCTGGGACAAGCGGGCACAGTGGCAGTCATGTACGAACTTACCGGACAACGCGGCAACACCAAAGGCAGCCTGGACAGTCTACGGATGCCGTTCATACAACTGCCGGAGTTCCTGAGCGATATCCCGGTGGTGTCGTTCTTCTTCGAGGTGTTCGACAATCAAAGCGTGATGACGTGGTTCGCATTCCTCTCGGTGATCCTGGTGTGGTACTTCATGTACCGTACGCCCACCGGCATCCACCTGCGCGCTGTCGGGGAAAATCCCGAAGCAGCAGCCTCGGTGGGAATTCGCGTCACACGCATCCAATATCTGGCGCTGGGGCTCAGCGGTTTGCTGGCGGCGTTGGGCGGCATCCACATGAGTATGGGCTATCTGACGTTCTTCCAGAACAATATGACCGCCGGGCGCGGGTTTATCGCGCTGGCGACGCCCTACTTAGGCGGGGGGCATCCGGTTGGCACGGGGTTGGCGTCGGTGATCTTCGGCTTCTTCGACGCGCTCTCTACGCGTGTCGGCTCGCTGGAAATCCCGTCACAACTTCCCGACATGCTGCCGTTCATCGCCACAGTGATGGCATTGGTGATCTACGCGCTGCAAAACCAACTCACTGTGCGAGTACGCACGCTGCGCGCGGCTGAGGGCGAAGGCTTCGACGCCTCGTTCTGGAAAGCGATCCAGCGCATCAGCGTACTGCATATGTTCCTGGCGATGCTGGCGGTCGCCGGACTGATCATCACGATCAGCATGGCCTCGGTCCCGAAAGGCTTTCGCGGCCTGGACCCAGAGTGGACGAACAGCGACGTGTTCCTCTATGCAACCGGCATCGGCATCGTCTCGCTGGTGTTGATCGCGATCAACCTGCCATTTATGCTCGACGTGGAGCGCATTGGACGCAAGAAATGGTTGAGCGTGGTGGCGGCGGGGCTGTCGCTGTGGCTGTACCTGGGCCTGCTGTTTATGCTGGCCTTCCGCACGAACTCCAATCTGGAAAATAACGCGACCGTGCTGGGCTTTGCGGTCGGTTTGTTCCTGGGTGTGGCGTCATGGCTGGGACTGGGCGGCTACTACCTGCTGTTCGGCAACCGGAGTCCTGACATAGCACAGGGTCCTGCCGAAGGCTATGCAGCATAACCACTGCCAGGACAACGTGAACGTGTAGCATGTGTATGAGTAAACGATCAGGGGGCGTATGCGTATACTGTATACGCTCCCTTTGCAAACTTTAAGGAGACTTCCTGTGACCCTCAAAAACAAAATTCTCGGCGGACTCTACGGGCAGGCGCTCGGTGATGCGTGGGGTATGCCCGCGTATTTTGACCTCGACCACACTTGGCAGGCGTTCGATGGATGGATCGAGGAACTGCTCCCCGGCCCGGCGGATCATCCGGTGCATTTTGGGCTGCCCGCTGGACGCATCACGGACGACTCGGAGCAAGCGTTCTCGTTGGCGACGGCGTTTATCCAGCACGGCGGCGTGACGTTGGAGGCGGCGGTCGAGGCGATCATCGCGTGGTATGATCGCGTGGGCGGTGACGACTCGCCGTATGTCGGACCCAGCACGCGGCGCGGCGTGCAGGCGCTCAAGCGTGGCGAAGACCCGCACACCACCGGGCTGTGGGGTGACACCAACGGCGCACCAATGCGCATTTCCCCGGTGGGCTTGATGCATCCCGGCGATCCGATGGGCGCGATTGAAGACGCGGCGACCGTCTGCACGCCCACGCACAACACTAACGTGGCGATCTCCGGCGCGTGCGCGGTGGCGGCGGCGATTTCGATTGCCATGACCGAGCGCGCCTCGCTGGATACGATTGTCA
>CBEVZO010000055.1:0-10776 GCA_965554365.1 uncultured Anaerolineae bacterium | reverse complement strand
CGTCTCACACGATCTCAAAAACCCGATCCAGGTGATTCAGCTTGGTGTGGCACTGATCGAGATGGACGGACCACTCAATGAATTGCAGCTTGACCGGGTGATGATTGTCCAGCGCAGCACGGAACAATTGCGCAATTTGGTCGCTAATGTACTCGATCTGGCGCGCTTGGAAGCAGGGCCATCACTACGTCCAGAAACACTGCATCTGTCCAATGTAGCAGCCGCAGCACTCGCGGAAATCGAACATCTCGCCACGCGCAAGCAACAACATCTGATCAGCGACATAGTCCCCAATCTTCCTATGCTACGGGGCGATGCGGCTTTACTGCAACGTGCCATCGCCAATCTGCTCAGCAATGCCATCAAATATACGCCACAGGGTGGACAGATAACATTGCAGCTCACGCACCACGACGCGCAGATCGCGATCGCCGTGATCGATACAGGCGAAGGTATCCCTGCCGAAGCACTACCGCAACTATTCACGCGCTTCTATCGCGTGCCAGGAACCAGTGCAGAAGGAACAGGATTGGGATTGAGCATCGTCAAGAGTATTGTTGAAAAACATGACGGGAAAATCACCGTTGAGAGTACCACAGGACAAGGTAGTACATTCACAATCACGCTCCCGCTGCCCGCACAAGCAACATAATCACCACAACCAACAAAAATAGCCCCGGCGAGCGGGGCTATGGAAATACTCAACTATCGACGATCAATCTCCGCGCAGAGTTTCTAGCTGTCTTGCGCTTCCATGGTTTACGCGTCAGGGGCAGGTGACTCAAACGCGGGAGCATCCGGCGCATACAGATCAACCGCCTGCCAAACCGACTCCTCAAGCAATTGATACACGCGATTATCTGGCCCATTGACGATGATTCTGCTGCCATCACGCACAACTAACGCCGTGTAACCATGCGCCCCGGCGGTACCCCAACCAAGTGCATCCCGCACACCGGGATAGTTACGCCAGGCCTGACCAAACCCACGATCTGGTTGGACGAACCCCTGCGGTGGCTGGATATTCGGGTCAGTCTCAGGTTGCCCTTCGTTCCAGGTATCCTGATACACTGAATACACACCACCAAACTCAGTCTCGCCATTCATAAGCACTAGAATCTGGTTGGAGTCTCCCAGCCAGAACATCACACCGCGCTCAAAAGGCATATACGAGGCAGGGGCAACAGCATAGTTAGCAGCAGGTTCGCGTGCCGTACCGGGATCATCCGGAGCCACTGTAACAGGGGGAACAGGGTCGGTCGCGGGGTCAGTCACGGGCGCGCCCTGCGTAGAAGACGCTGCGGGTTGAACCGGCGGCGCAGCACCAGCAGGAACAGGCTGCCCCGTAACTGGATCAACTGATCCAGGTGGCAGAATGATGATCTCTTGCCCAATCTGTAGGAAACGCGTGTTGACCCTGATGGTTTCGTTCAATTCGGCAATTGCCTCGATGGTCACACCATAGTCGCTGTAAGCATAAGCGATGCTGCTAAGCGTATCACCAGCCTGCACCACATGCACGATGCTGCCATCCGGGCGCACACCCTGGGGCACAACAAACGGCACATACGCTGGAGCAGGGGCTTCACCTTCGCCCTCTTCGGTACGCACCAGGGAGGCCTTGTCCCAATACACATTGTTCATCGCCAAACCCGCAGCCTGCGTCATGTACAGGAACACTGTCACCGCGTCTCCGTCGGCAGTCGCCGTCACACTCATCTCGGCCCATTGATCATAAGGCGCTGCTGCCGCTGACCATTGGATATCGGCAGAATTTGGGTTCGTGCCGCCTTTGGGGTCAATCCCCACCTTCAGTGACGCACCGGCTGACGTATCAGATCGGCGGTAGGGAGCTTCTTCAATGATGCACGAATTTGTGGTATCGTTGCAGGTATAAACCCACCCGTAAGCCGTCAACTTCACCACATCACCCGAAGTCAAACCGCTCACGCGCTGGTATCCAGCTGCCGTAAACACAACATATCCCTGCTTCAAGTTCCAGGATACTTCCCCGTCGATCACCTGTACAGCATCGGTATGCGGGAAAGCATCGGGCGCACCCACACCCACCCATAGATTCCAGTTCGTTGGCACGGTGCGGGTCGCTGATCCCTGTCCATAATAGGGACGTTCAAGGCTGCCATTGATCAACAAATTGGTCGCCCCACCATCCTCAGCGGCTGCTTGCTGGTCGCCAAACTGCAACCCGACTACAGCCAATACCACAATCATCATTCCGCCAATTACCCGGCGAAACAGCTTATTTTGATCAATCACGCTAAACCTCCATCATCAAACACGTCAGGCCACAAATTCAGTGAAGCACTGACGAGTTTACTTCGTATCGTAAGCACCAGCCTCTACGGCTTGATCTGTCTTTTCGGGTCGGAATTATATATCGCGTATCAGCCCCAGTCAACGACGCCAATGTTGTGCCGCGAATTCTAGCTTGAATCGTCTGTGTGTTCGCGCACATCACCAACCACGCGGGCCGGCACGCCCGCAACAATCGCGAAATCGGGTACATCACGCGTCACAACGGCTCCCGCTGCCACCATCGCGGCTTCGCCAATCGTGATTCCACAAAGAATCGTGGCATTGCTGCCAATCGACACCCGCCGTTTGACATGCGTGCGAACGACCTGCCAATCTCCGGCGGTCTGCAACGATCCATCCGCATTCGTGGCACGCGGAAACAGGTCATTAGTAAACATCACTCCATGCCCGACAAAAACCTCATCCTCAATCGTGACACCGGTACAGATGAACGTATGCGAAGAAATTTTGCAGCGCAACCCAATAATCACATCACGTTGAATCTCCACAAAGGGACCAATCTGTGATTCAGCCCCAATCGCACAACCATAAAGATTCACCAAGTCGGGGAAAAATATACGTGCCCCCGGTCCGACCTCAACATCTCTAGCAATAGGCATTTTATGCTCCTAACCTACTAACTTTGGTCACCACTGGCGCGCGAGTGCAGTCAAGCTTAGTATAATGCTACGGTAAATGATGAGCCAGCACACAGCAGGTGAACCTCATGACAGACACACGGGTGATCATTGATCCGCAGCACTTGGATCAGACAATGCAGCAAATGGAAAGCGCCTACTCTCACCTCAGCGCAGCCAACTTGAAAATTCTGCGGCGGATCATCGCGCAGTTTCCCCGCGCAACACAGATGCATGTGGACACAACGCAAGCGGAACTGGTCAGCGATCTGCCTCTGTTGGACAAATTCACGTTCGATGTGGACACGGACGAACTAGTATTGCTCGCCGACGACAGTGAGACACTGATCAACGCCTTGATCGAGATGGCGATGTACCTGACAGGTTTCGCCACCAAACTCGGCAATTCCGACGCGTGGGTCATCGAGTTCACCATCGGCGCGTGGAAGCCAGTCAGGAAACGGATCAAGCGCCGCCTCAATATTCCAATCGTGGATGTTCCGCGTGGGCTAGTCGGGATGCCGCCACCACCCGACGATGCGCCAGCACATGACCCATACCCCTTCCGCACCCTGGTATCGCACTTCGATCAGGTATCCTTCGTCCAGATGATACGGCTGGCCGCGAGAAATGATGTACAGGTCTATTTCCCGCCCGGCAGCCACCCCAAAGTGCGCGCGATCTATCTTCACACGCGTAAAGCACTGCAAGATGTGGGGCAATGGATCGATCTGGACGACCATCAGCGTTTCAATGCGAATCTGAACCACGCCATCCGACGCATTGAACAGTTATTCGATCCTGCCAGTTTGCAGCCCCCCACCTGGTTGCATGATCTGGCGCAAGAGTCACAACCCCCGAATACAATATCCCCAGACAGCCCCCCAGAACTAAGTGCCGATAGTCCATTTACGGCATTCATTGAACAGCTTTTCGAGGATGAAGAAGACGATTCAACCAGCGCGTCAGAGTAGGTAGAGAAATCTCATAACCAAGAAAAGGCACGTTGACAAAATCAGATCACGCCTATATAGTTCCATATGGAATTATACGAGGCGTTAACGCTTGACTCCACAATCACACGATGCATACCATGACCATCCGCCGCGCAAGGTGAAACTTGTGCTTGCCAAAATCTTCCAGATCGAAGACACGAGTACGTATGCGCTCTTCCGGCAGATCAAAACGATCAATCATCTACTGCGGGTGCTGTTTGGTGAATTCCGCAAAGATGATTTCACTCCCTCCCATCCCAGGATGCGGCTGCTGATTCGCCTGGAAATTGATGCACGTTTGGGCCGCGATGACGGCGTTCTACCAAGCGAATTGAGTCAATGGCTGGGCGTCAGTCGCAACACGGTAAGTGCGCTGCTCAACGGGCTGGAAGAACAAGGATTGATCCAGCGCCATTTACACCCAGAAGACCGCCGTCGCATTCAAATCCGGCTTACGGAGGAGGGGCATGTGCTGGTCAATGAACGCGCGCCTAAGATGGGATCGTTCATTCATGATCTATTCGACACATTGACTCTGGAGGAACGCGAAACTCTGAACGCACTGCTTGAAAAGCTGCTGGAAGGGATGCTTGTGCAGGCTGCCGAGATGGGCATCAATGTGCCCGACTCTATGACACCATCAAAACACACAGAGCCGTGAGGATAATAACTTGCAAGATAGGAAACACAAATCACAACGAAAAAAGGAGCATCCGCCCCGTGAGAGAGGCATGAACCGGGAAGGGTTCAAAAACCTGGGCCGTTCGCTGAAGTATCTGGGCCACTACCGCCGCATAGCCCTTTACGCCTATATAGCGCTGTTCGTATCCACAGGCGCGCAGTTGATGGTTCCCCGACTGGTGCGCAACATCATCGACTCGATCACGGGCGGCGTCACAGCAAATATGATCCTCGGCCTGGATGAGCCGGTTCAGGTCCAAGCTGCGACCATACAAGGCACAACCGTGAACCAACTGCGGCTTGATGCCGATGGCGCTGAACAGGCGATTATCGTCGCCGGAATCGCGATTGTCATCTTCGCCATTGCGCGTGGGGTATTCGCATTCATCCAGGGCTACATGGCAGAACGTCTATCGCAAAGTGTGGCCTTCGACTTCCGCAACGAACTGTTCGCAAAGATTCAACATCTCTCGTTCAGCTACCATGATCGCAACCAAACCGGCCAACTCATGATCCGTGCCACTGATGACGTGGAAAAAGTGCGTCTATTTGTAGGGCAAGGGTTGCTACTCTCGTTGCAAGCGCTGGTGCTGCTGGTTGGCACGCTGATTATCCTACTGACAACCAATTTTGAGCTGACATTGGTGGCACTGCCCGTGTTGCCGCTTGCCATGTTGATGTTCATGGGATTCGGAGCAGTGTCGCAGCCGCTATTTGCGAAAATGCAAATGCGTCTCTCAACCCTCAACACAATCTTGCAGGAAAATCTGGCAGGCATTCGTGTGATCAAAGCCTTTGGGCGCGAGATTGATGAACAGAAACGCTTCAACGAAGCAGTGGATCGTCATCTAGATCAAGGACTCAAAATCAGTCGCACTTTCGCGACGATCTTCCCCATAATTTTCTTGATATCTAGTCTGGGACAGGCGGCGGTACTCTACGCTGGAGGGTTCCAGATTATCGATGGTACATTAACACTGGGGGAATGGCAACAATTCAGCCTCTACCTGGTCTATATATTCTTCCCGCTGGGGCAGTTGGGATTCATCATCTCGTTGATGGCGCAAGCCAGTACTTCATCGACACGCATCTTTGAAATTCTCGACGCGACCAACGAAGTAGAAGACAAGCCCAACGCGGCTGAGGTTGATGACATCAAGGGACAAATCACGTTTAAGGATGTCTCATTCCGTTACTTCAAAAGCGGTGACTATGTGCTGCGGGGCGTCACGTTTGAGGCACTGCCCGGACAAACCATTGCACTGCTTGGTGCAACTGGCAGCGGGAAAACGACCATCATCAACCTGCTGCCGCGTTTCTACGATGTGACCGAGGGACAGGTCATCATCGATGAACAGGATGTGCGCGATGTCACGCTCGCCAGCCTGCGCTCGCACATCGGAATCGTCTTGCAAGAAACCACACTTTTCACAGGTACGATCCGCGACAACATCGCGTTTGGCCGCCCGGACGCGACAATGGACGAGGTAATTGCCGCTGCCCAAGCCGCCGAAGCGCACGATTTCATTGAGTCGTTCCCCGAAGGCTATGCCACACCCGTTGGTGATCGTGGCACGACGCTCAGCGGGGGCCAGAAACAGCGTATCGCGATTGCGCGCGCGCTGCTGCTCAACCCGCGTATCCTGATCCTCGACGACTCGACCAGCAGCGTCGATGTCGCTACTGAGTATCGCATCCAGCAAGCCCTGGACAAACTGATGCAGGGCCGCACCAGCGTTGTGATTGCGCAGCGTATCAGTACAGTATTAAACGCGGATCAAATTCTGGTGCTGGATCAAGGACAAGTCGCTGCACAAGGAACCCACGAAGAATTGATGGAGGATAGCCCGATTTACGTCGAAATCTACAATTCGCAACTGGTCGAGGATCTCGCACTCGAAGATGACATAGCTCCCGCGACCAATCAGGAGGTGGTGTGATGTTTGACCGCCGCCGCCGCATTTTCCAGATCGAAACCAGCAAGCCCAAAAGTGTGCGGGTGACGCTGGCACGCCTATGGCAGCAATACACCGGACGTCGGTTAGTCTTGCTTGGCGTGCTGTTCCTGGCGATTTTCAGTGCGTGGGCACAGGTAATCACCCCTGATCTGATCGGGCAAACCGTTGACTGTTACCTCATGCCCTACAGCCAGCAAGAAATCGGTGGGTTCGGGGATATATCAAAATCCGCGCAATCCAACTGCTGGTACACAGACAACACAAACCTCAGCCGCTCAGAAACAGTTGCGGGCGTGCGTGGCGTCATCCTACTGCTGGTGGCGCTGTTTTTCGTCAGTTCGTTGACCACCGGTTTCCAGTTCTACCTGATGCGATGGACAGGGCTGCGCGTGCTGCGTGACCTACGCGTGAAAGTCTTTGCGCACATCCATCGTCTCTCGCTGAGTTACTACACCAAAAATGAGGCGGGGGACGTGATGAGCCGCCTCACAAACGACATGGACACACTGCAACAGACGATCAGTTTTGCGTTGGTGCAGGTGATGCGCGGCTCACTGTTGATCGTCTGGTTGATCTATGCGATGTTCAGCCGTAGCGTACCGTTCGCGCTGGTAGCGATGGCAACTGTGCCGTTCATGCTACTCGCGACAATCTGGTTCTCGGAGCAAGCGCGTAAAGCCTTCCGGCGTGCGCGCCGTGAGATTGGCGGCGTCAACGCTGATCTGCAAGAGAACATCGCGGGCGTACGCGAAGCACAGGCGTTCACGCGTGAAGACGAAAACATCGCCCGCTTCCGCCAGTCCAATGCCGCCAACCGCGACGCCAATATCCAGGCCGTAGCATTCACCAGTGCGCTCGCGCCAGCCCTGGAAGCCCTGGGCTACATCTCCATCGTGATTGTGGCCGGGGTAGGCGGGATTATGATGTTACGGAATCAAGAACTCGGCGGGACGGTGATTTCGCTGGGGTTGATCATCACCTTCCTCTCCTATGCGCAACAGTTCAACCAGCCAATCCAGCTGATCGCGACGCTGTGGACCAACGTACAAAGCGCCATTGCCGGAGCCGAGCGCATCTTCGAGTTCCTCGATACTGATCCCACTGTGACCGACAAACCCGACGCGCACGAAATCGCGGCGATTGAAGGGCACGTTGAACTGCGAGACGTATGGATGAGCTACGTTGAAAACGAGCCGGTGTTGCGGGGCGTCAGCCTGGAAGCTCAACCAGGACAAACCATCGCCATTGTCGGACCCACTGGCGCGGGGAAAACTACCGTTATCAACCTGCTGCCCCGCTTCTACGATGTGGACGCGGGTGCGGTGCTGATCGATGGCAACGATGTACGCGATGTGACCCGCGACAGCCTACGTAGACAAATCGGCCTCGTATTGCAAGACACCTTCCTGTTCAGCGACACCGTCATGAACAATATTCGCTACGGGCGCGTGGATGCCACTGACGAAGAAGTGATTTCGGCAGCGAAGCTGGCTCATGCGGACGGGTTCATTTCCGGGCTGCCGGAAGGCTACCAAACAGTCCTGGGTGAACGGGGTAGTGGACTGAGCCAGGGACAACGGCAGTTGCTCGCCATTGCGCGTGCCGCGTTAGCTAACCCGCGCCTACTGATCCTAGACGAGGCGACCAGTAGCGTAGATACACGCACCGAACGCCTGATCCAGCAAGCGCTGAATCAACTGCTCAAGAGTCGCACCAGCTTCGTTATCGCACATCGATTGAGTACGATCCGCAACGCCGATCAGGTATTTGTGATTGACGACGGGCAAATCATCGAACGCGGCACACACGACTCGCTGCTCGCGGCAGAAGGCTTCTATTATAACCTGTATATGAGCCAGTTCCGTCGCGATGTGCCGGAGCCGGATTCCTCTAATGGCAAAGGCGCACACGAAACACTGCCAGCCCAATCGTGAAGCTGAATCAACGCTGGTCAGTTCGTCAACCGGCTGGTACAATGACGCGCATGGTATATTACAGTCATTTCACGGTGCTTTCTTTGGCTCTGATGTCTTCTGGTACGGGCGCTCCTTGATCAAATGCGCCTACTGACCGTGTAATATATAAGCTAACACACGTCTGTCATGTGACGGCCCTGGCGCATAATCCAGGGCCGTTTTTGATTCTGCAACAGCGAGGAACCTAATCATGCACGTCATTCAACTTGATCATATTACCATCAACTACGGGGGCCGTATCATCTTCAAAGACCTGACTTGGGCCATTGGAGATCGCGACCGCGTAGGATTGGTGGGACCCAATGGTGCGGGCAAATCCAGCCTTTTCAAGGCGATTGTGGGCCTCGTCCATCCAGATGAGGGTTCAATGATCCGGGCGCGTAGAATCAGTGTGGGATATCTGCCACAGGATGTTGAACTTGACTCAGATCGCACCTTGCTGGACGAGGTCATGATTCTACCAACGAACCTGGCGCGTGTAGAAGCCGAATTAGCCGAGATCGAAGACCAACTGGCAGACCCCGCCGTATTCAACGATTCAGACACCTTAGCGCGCGTGCTAGAGCGTCAGGAACAGATTCTTGAGGAATATGAGGCGTTGGGCGGGCCGAGCCACACTAACACTGTGCGTGAAATGCTCACACGGTTAGGATTCTCACCCGACGATTTCGATCTGCCCACCGCTGCACTCAGTGGCGGACAGAAAAAACTTGTGCGGCTGATCCAACTGGCACTCGCCAAACCGAATGTGTTACTGCTGGATGAACCAGACAACCACCTGGACCTCACCGGCAAACGTCACCTGGAACAATTCCTGCGCAACTATCCGGGCGCGGTGGTGATCATCTCCCATGATCGCTACTTGTTGGACGATGTCACGACCCAGATCGCCGAACTGGAAAATGGCAAGCTAACGGTGTATCACGGTAATTATACTGCCTACACCACCGAACGTGAACTGCGTCGCCTACGCCAACAACAGCAGTATGTCGCGCAGCAAAAAGAGATCACGCGGATTGAGGCCGCTATTAAACGCTTTGAGCTTTGGGCCAGTCTGGTCGTTGATGAACGCCATATCAAGCAGGCGCGCAGCCGCCGCAAGATGCTCGACCGCATGGAAGCCAATGGCGAGATCGTTGAGAAAGTCGCCGAGCGACGCCCGATGGACTTGCAGATTAATGGATGGCGCGGCAGCAAAAAAGCATTAGAGATTACCGATCTTGCAATGGGATTTGATGATGAGTTGCTGTTCGTCGACCTGGATATGCTCATCCGGCATGGTGAGCGCGTGGGCTTGATCGGGCCGAATGGGGCAGGGAAGTCAGTGCTGTTCCGGCTTATTCTGAACGAACTCGCCCCCCTGAACGGCAAGATCATCATCGGTCCCAGCACCCAGGTGGGCTATTATGCGCAGGAACACCAAACGTTGCGTCCCTGGTGGGATCGTACTCCGCTGGAAATGGTGCGTGACATTGCGCCCAAAAGTGAAGGGGATGCCGTCGCATTTTTGCTCAAGTTCCAGTTCACCTACGAGCAAACGCGTCAAGTGATCAGCACAATGAGCGGCGGAGAACGTAGCCGCCTACAACTCGCGTGCTTGATGTTACAGCACCCCAATCTGCTACTGCTGGACGAACCCACCAATAATCTGGATATTCCATCAATGGAGGTGCTGGAACAGGTACTCAGCGAATTCGACGGTGTGCTGCTGGTGATCTCACATGATCGCTACTTCCTGGATCAAGTCGTTGATCGCGTGATCGAACTTGAAGACGGCACAACCACAAGTTTTCTCGGCGGGTACACAGATTATCTCGCGACGAAAGAAATCGTGTGATTCACACTCAGTTGTCCAACCCTATCAGCCAATGACAGAGCTATGCGCCTATCGTGATTCGGTGTACACTGTGGGACATGACTCGCGCAGTATTGCGCCTGAAAACCGATGGTCAAAACGCTATGGACAAAACAATCGTTGACAAATTGCTGAATGCACACCAAGTGACATGTGTCATCCAGCCCGTCACAGTTACGGCAGATGAACTGGCTCACATTGCAGGAACTCAAGAGCCAATACGCGATCAACCTGACGAACGATCACGCGAACTGCTTCAGGCAGGGTGGCTCACGGTAGAAAGTGTTGAGTTCATCCTACCTACAGCGGACTGGCAGGCACGCATCACAGCTATCCAAGATAGCGCACGGGCCTGGC
>CBEVZO010000054.1:0-10797 GCA_965554365.1 uncultured Anaerolineae bacterium | reverse complement strand
TACTACTTCGGGGATGGCGCTCACACGGGTGCTAATCACGGGGAGGTTGAGGGCCATCGCTTCGAGAAAGACCAGCCCAAAGCCTTCCCACAGCGACGGCGCGAGAAATACATCCAACGCCGCAAACACAGCATACACATCGCTGCGCCAACCGAGAAAATGTACGCGCTCTGCGATGCCCAACGTTTGCGCTTCGGTTTCCAATGTTTCGCGCAGATCGCCGTCACCCGCGAGAACGTAATGCGCATCTGGCACGCGCGCCGCGATCTGTGCAAACCCGCGCAGCCCGTAGACCAGTCCTTTTTGCTCGATCAGGCGGCACACTGAGCCAACGAGCAGTGCATCGTGGCCCAGTCCCAAATCGTCGCGCAGCCGGGTGCGTGCATCGGGGGGCGCGGTAACCTGTGCCGGATCAAGCCCGTAGCGCACGGTTTGAATGCGATCCGGGTGTGCGCCTTCAACGTCAATCGAGAATTGGCGGATGGCCTCAGAGATCGCAATCCCCTGATTTGTGTTGCGCCACAACCAGCGGTGCAGAAGGCGCAGCGGCAGTTTGCGGCGGAATGCGTCGTCGTTGTGGCGTGAACTTACTACATAGGGCACACGCGCACGACGGGCAGCCGGAATGCCGTACAGATCGGCGTGGATCAGGTGCGTATGGACTACATTGGGTTGTACGGCGCGGAATTGCTGTGCCAGTCGTCCCCATAGGCGCGGATCAAGGTGTCCATGAATTGGGATGCGCTCAACTGGGATGTTGAGCGCCTGTGCCCGGTCCATTATGTCCTGAACCGGGTTATCCGGCTCTACCAGAATCCACAGGTGCGCGTCCACGCCTTGCGCACGCAGGCCCGGCAGCAGCACGAGCAGGTGTCCCTCGGACCCCGCTGCGCCGGTCATTTTTGAGAGGTGGATCACGCGCTGGATGGTCATGGTGCTAGGCCGTGACGATTCGTTTGTACCAGTCCAACGTGCGCATCAGACCTTCCTTGAAGGAAATACGGGGTTCGTAGCCCAGGCGCAGACCGGCTTTGTCAATGGCTGCGCGCGAGTGGCGTACATCGCCCGGTCGCGGGTCTTTGAACACTGGCTCGATGGTTGTGCCGAGCATTTGATTGAGCATCGCGATTGTGTCCAGTAGTGTGATTGAACCGCCGAGCGCGATGTTGAAGACTTCACCGGCTACACCCGGTGTATGGCAGGCCAGCATATTCCCATGAATGACATTGTCGATGTAAGTGAAATCACGCGATTGCAGGCCGTCGCCCTCAACGGGGGGGGGATCGCTTTTGAGCATGGCGGTGATGAAGCGGGGGATCACAGCAGCGTAGGCTGAATTAGGGTTCTGACGCGGGCCAAAGACATTGAAATAGCGCACCGTGACGGTTTCTAATCCGTACACATGCGTGAACGCCTGACAATAGTGTTCGGCGGCGAGTTTGGCAACGGCATACGGGGACATGGGCTGTGGCTGCATGTCTTCGGCGGCGTAATCGGTTTTCAGCCCGCCGTAAGCCGATGACGATCCCGCATAGACCACACGCTTCACATCGTTGTTGCGCGCGGCCAGCAAAACGTTGAGCGTCCCAGTAACGTTTTGTTGGTTGTTCCCCAGCGGATCCTCCACAGAACGTGGGACTGAGGGCATCGCGGCAAAATGAAACACGTAATCGACGCCTTGCATGGCGGCTTGTAGCGGTTCCAGATCGGTAATGCTGATCTCGTGCAGTGTGATCTGGTCTTGCACCGGAGCCAGGTTTTTGCGCTTGCCGGTCGAGAAATTATCCACGACATACACGGTGTGTCCTGCGTTGACCAGTGTCCTGACCATGTGAGAGCCGATGAATCCCGCGCCGCCAGTGATTAAATAGGTGTATGTTTGCGTTGGTTGCATGATGTTTTCCCCAGTGGTTTAGGCGTGTTTGTTGTGTGCTGCATAGGTGCGCTCAAGGAACACAAAAGCGCTCAATCCCCCGCCACCCAACACCAATCCAATGATGATGCCCTGAATCACGCTGGCATGGGAAAGCATAATCGCAATAAAGCCTAACACGATGCACACCGCATACAGGATCAGTACGGCGTTGCGGTGGCTCAGTCCCAGCTGCACCAGCCGGTGCGAGGTGTGATCCTTGCCCCCCTGCATTGGAGATCGTCCTTCGCGCAGGCGTGTAAAGACGACGAGGATAGTATCGAAGATCGGCAGGCCCAGCACCACCACAGGAACCATCCAGGTGACGATCTGACGGTCTGCGGGTACATTGAAGTCGAGTTTGATCGCCAGTGCAGCTAACACAAAGCCCAACACCATGCTCCCCATGTCGCCCATAAACGTCAGCGCCGGGTTGAAGTTGTAGATCAAGAACCCGACTGACGCGCCAGCCATAGCAGCAGCCAGGCTGCTGACGAGGCTTAGTTCCTCACGCACGGCCATCGCAAAGAAAAAGATGGACGCAATCGCGGCGATGCCTGCGGCCAGCCCATCAATGTTGTCCTGAAAGTTGATCGCGTTCGTGATCCCGACGATCCAGATCAGTGTCAGGAGTATATTGATTACGCCTAAGGGAAAGATATGTATATGAATGCCCGCCGCGATCAATACCAGCCCGGCGGCAATTTGCGCCAGCATTTTGATCCAGGGATTCATGCCATGACGGTCGTCAATGAAGCCTACCAGTGTTAACCAGGTGGTTCCCGCCAACACTGCGCCGAACTCGACCACATATAACGGTGGACTGAACAGCAGCAGCGCCACGACAAACGCCCCATAGATGGCAAGCCCGCCCATCAACGGGGTAGGAGCCTTATGAACTTTGCGCTGGCTGGGCTGGTCAAGTACGCCAAAACGAAAGGCTAGCCGACGCGTCAAGGGTGTGAATCCAACGGCGGCGGCAAAACCGGCGATCATTACCGGGAAAAATTGTGTCATGTTCATATGTTTTCAATGTGTCTGAGTTGCACAAGGGGTGTACCCCGGCAACGTCTGTCGGAAAATCGCGCGAAGTATACCGTAACTTTGGGTATACACACAACAGCGCCGTAAGCCCCCCGGCGCTGGTTGTCAGTCAATCGTCGGCTAAACGCTGGCTAAGGCGACCTTTAGAACAGACTTAGCTGCTGCGGTTCGGGCGGGTCTTCGTCCAGCCGCCCCCCGGCTTTTTCGATTTCTGCCAGTAGCGTTAGCATCCGTTTGAAGTCTTCTTCCATCACCGGGCGCAGATTCGGGTTGCGCAGCACTGCCGCCGGATGAAACAGCGGATAATAGATGCGTCCGTCAGTGCGTTTCGGTTCGCCGTGAATCTTGGAGATACGCACGTTCTTGGGGAAGAACAACCCCATGCTGAAGCGTCCCAACGTGGCGATGATCTTGGGCTGCATGATGTCGATTTGCTTTTGCAGGTAGGCGGGAACACAGGCGTCCATCTCGACGGGTAGCGGATCGCGATTCCCCGGCGGACGGCACTTCACCACGTTGGTGATGAATACGTCGTTGCGTGTCAGCCCGATCAAGCCGAGTAGTTCGCCCAGGTATTTGCCCGAAGCCCCGACAAAGGGTAAGCCCTGTTGATCTTCATGGTAACCGGGTGCTTCCCCGATGAACATGATGTCTGAGTCGGAGCGCCCTGCGCCGGGCACGGTTTGTGTGCGGGCGCTGTGCAGAGGACATTGTTCGCACACCTGGATTTGTTGGGCCAGCGCGTCGAGCGCGGTGCGTCGTTCATCTACGCTTTTCTCGTCCGTCACCGTTCATTTCTCCTTCGGGAATGGCTTGATCCGGTAAAGTGATCAATGAATGCGATACGTTGTTGGAGTGCTGCTGTACACGCGTTGAGACGGGCATGATAGGCGGTATCCAGCGGGCGGATTTCCATCAGCAGCGCGTCTTCGCTGTTATCACGATAATACCCTTTGCGCCGCCCAATGGCTGTATACTCATATTTTTCATACAATGCTTGCGCGGTCAAGTTGCTTTCGCGTACTTCCAGCACCGAATACTCGCTGTTCCAGATGATAGCGCGTTGTAACATGCCGACGAGCAGCAGTTCGCCCAACCCGCGCCGCCGAAAATTTGGGTGAACGGCAATCGTACTGATATGCGCTTCTCCGGCGATGATCCAGCAGCCCCCATAGCCGACCACGATGCCAGAGAGTTGTCCGCCCAGAAGACGTTGGAGCAGACTGCGTATGCCGCGCGGGGCGGGGGTGCTGTCATCTGGCAGTTCGAGTACTGCCAGGTGCGATGTATCGTGATTGGAAATCTCGAATTCGTAGGTTTTCGCGGACCAGGAAATCGGAAATGCTGCCCGGTCGATTGCCAGCACTTGAGGAATGTCATCGAGGCGCATGAGGCGCAAAATGAAGGGCGGTGGTGTCATGGCCCGGACACCCCTGGTTGGTGCAGATAGATCGGCGTGACGGTGTGCGGATCGGCAGTGTGCCCTGTGCGCAGCCGTTCCCATGCCCGTTCAGCGAGATATCCCGCGCGGCGCAGCGAGGACGTGCCCGGTGCAATGTGAATCGGGCATGTGGCGGCGGCTAGTGCTTCGCGTCCCTGCGTGTTGATCTCACCTACGATCAGCGTCGGCACGGAGATTGTATCGAGCAATGCTGCCCAGGTCATAATCGCGGCGTCTGCGTCTGGTGTCCAGCGCGCAGTCGTCCACGTATACCGTTGGGCGCAAATGCGCCCACGTCCAGCTTGCAATACCGCGATGAGCGCTCCATCAAAGTGCGGCGCGCCTGCGGCGACGATTTCCAGGGTGGGCACAGCCACCAATGCGATCTCTGGGTGCGCCAGCACAATGCCTTTGGCAACACTCATGCCGATGCGCAGCCCGGTGAATGATCCCGGTCCCTGTGCCACTGCCACACCACGCAAGTCACCGGGTTGCAGATCATTCACTGTCAGTGCGTGTTGCAGCGCCGGAGTCAGTTCGATGGTGTGATTATTGGCGCTATGCCAGGTGGCTTCGTAGCGCACGCGATGTCCATCATGTAGCGCCACGCTGATCATACGGGTGGCGGTATCTAATGCGAGTAACAAAACGGACTCCTTGCTTATATCGCGTCGTTAAGCGCCCCATCCGCTGCTGCGCAGGGTCGCGAGCAATGCCTGATAGCGTGCGCCGGTCGCGTGCAGCATGAGTTTGCGCTGCGTGTCATCAACAAACAGCAAGTCGATCCACAGCCGATTGACGCGCAGCACACCGCTGATGTTTTCCGGCCACTCGATCACGGTCACATGATCACTGTGCAGCATATCGTCCAGCCCGATGCTCCAAGTCTCGTTCGCGCTGCTCAGCCGGTAACAATCTACATGATAGAGTAGCTGCGCATCTTGTACGCGACGATGCTCATGGATCAGCGTGAAGGTGGGGCTGGTCACGGGTTCCTGCGCACCCCAGCCTGCGCCGATGCCGCGTGTGAGGGCAGTTTTCCCTGCACCGAGATCACCGGACAAACACACCACATCCCCGCCGCTCAACAGCGTGCCTAATTGCTGGCCTAGCTGGGTGGTGTGTTCTATGCTGGTGCTGATGCAAGTGATCGAGTCGTTGTCCGACACATTGTACTCCTAATGGTAGGCTGCTCCCATTATACTGCGCCCCTCTGGGCTGACAATCCCCGACTACGAAACATTGCGATATGATGCGGCTGTGAATTACGGAAATGTTGAAATTATGCTATGATTGCGGCAATATACAGTGGCCTCTGTCATCCAGTTAGGATTTTCTTATGCGGATTTTGGTGATCTCCGATATTCACGCGAACCTCGCGGCCTTCGAGACAGTGTTGGCGGACGCGCAGGGCGATTGGGATTTTGTATGGTGTTTGGGAGACGTGGTTGGCTATGGGCCAGACCCCAACGAGTGCTGTGATTTGCTCAAGACGCTGCCTCACTTATGCCTGGCTGGGAATCACGACTGGGCGGCGTTGGCACGATTGGATATCCGCACATTTAACGCGGACGCGCGCCGTGCCGTGACGTGGACACGTAACACGCTCACGCCGGAAAATCTGGCATATCTGGCGGCTCTTCCGACGACGTTTGTGCTAGGCGAGTATACGCTGGCGCATGGCAGTCCGCGTGAGCCAGTCTGGGAATATATTCTCGATCCGCTCATTGCTGCGCTGAACTTCCCCCATTTTGAGACGCCGTACTGCTTTGTGGGACATACTCATAATCCGGTGATTTTCCAACTCACCGGCGAGCGTGGTGATACCGAGGAAATTAAACCTGCATATGGTGAGCCGAAGCATCTCAACGGTCAACGTTTGATTGTCAATCCAGGGAGCGTGGGCCAGCCGCGTGACTCGAACAAGGATGCGTCTTACGGGGTGCTACATGTGGAAGAAGCGGTTTTCGAGTACCGACGTATCGCGTATCCGGTTGGCGTTACGCAGAGCAAAATGCGCACACTGGACATGCCGGAGCGTTTGATCACGCGCCTGGAACACGGTTGGTAAGAGAATAGCACGCCACCGCTATAGAGAATCCACAAAACGAAACCGGGACCGCAGCGATTGAGCGCTCCCGTTTTTTTTGTATGCCAGTGTTTAGTGCTGTTCTTCAGGAATATGGCGGTAGAGCCACCAGAATTGCGCTGCGGGATACACGTCTTTCAGACGATCATCCGTGATGAAGTCGCTAGCACGGACCACGCGCCGCAAATGCTCGTCAACGTGGATGACGCGCGCCTGGGTTTCGGGCGACAATACATTGTGTTCTGCCGCCTCATCCTGCAAATGCTGGATCATAGTGCGTTTCTCAGCCTGTGTAGGATATCCGGCGGCGCAGATCGCACGGTCGTCACTGCATTCGCCAAGAAAATACTCCAACGCAGTGATTCGCGCTTGTAGTTCGCGTTGCAGTTTGCGCTCGTAATGCACTGCCCATTTCGCACACTCGGCCTCGAAATTGATGCGCGCATCATTGACCCGTGTTTGCTGGTTGGCATCGAGATGTGCTTCCAGCCGCGTCAGCCGGTATAGACGCAACAACAGACCGCCTACCGTGAGGCGGGGCATGTCGTTTGCCAGATACCCGTACAGTTCATTTTCATACAGGTACGGGGTCAGACGGGACGCCATCGCCACAACGACCTGCACATCGCGATTCAGGTCGAAGGCCAGCTTGGGCGGGGTGGTACTCATGTAAGTTTTTCTTTGCCTAAACTATACTTTGATACTGTCGCGTGTTATTTATAGCGCTTGATCTGGCGGTAGTTTGGGTTGCCCTGGATTTCTTGTATCCGTTCTGCCACCTCTTCTACATGCCATTCCGCGACCAACTTACCCGCAGCGTCCACGTAAGAAATAGTGGGGTTGAAGCCCAGAATTTCCTTGAGGCCTACGATCAGGTGATCAGTCTCTTCACCGGGGTCGGCGGTTAGCGTGAAATAGCTTTGCGGAACCCAGGTGATTTTCAGGGGTATGTCGCGCCAGACACCAGCCATCGCGAAGGGCGGTTTGGCGTTGGTGCAGGTCAGGTGTAGCCCCATGATGCGGTTGTGCCAAAACGTGTGGTTCACACGTTCTTCAATGAGGAACGCGTTGTGTTCTGGTTCGTTGTAAAACCAGGTACTTGCATTGGTTGCCATAAGTGTGTGATCTCGCCTCCCGCAAGCCTAGAGATATCCTGACGTAATAATAACATCAAACTTATCACTGAGGCGAACTTTGAACCAAAATGGATTTGTAGGGGTATTGTCAATGGACTTGGCTTTGTGCAGGTTGACAGGCGCACGGTCAAAATCTGGTATAATGATGCAGCTTTCGTCCGGCACAACAATGTATAGTCACGCAAGGAATAGTTTTATGTCGTTATGGGCTTGGTTAGGCGTCCTCACAAGCACGTTTATCTCCACACTGGCATTCGGCGCGTATATCACAATGGCAATGCCCTATTTTGACAATCTGCCTTATATGGAAGAGATAAAGAAAAGCACCGGCAAAGCGATCATGATCGGGATAGTGATCTGGTTGTTGTTCTTTGCGGTGTTTTACCTGGGAGCGCAGTATCTCAACGAAGACACCAGCGGTCCGCTGCTGCTGTTTGCTGCGTTTGTTATCGCGTTGCCGGTGAGTTTGCTGTTGGGCACTGAAACATGGGACCGCCGGAATGGGCATGGCATGAACCGTGTTCCTGGCCCGCGTGCGGTGGCAGTTGCGACTGGCATTGGACTGGCAGAACTGTCAGGCGTGTCGCTGCTGTTCATGCTGATTCTCTGATCCACGCACTAACCAACTAAATGATCCAAAAAGCGCTCGGTCATCTTGAGCGCTTTTCGCGGTTTACAGCACTGACGTGCGTGATCTATTCCTCGTCCGGTTCCACTGTCTCTGGTTCGGTTTCTTCCGGTTCTGCTTCCTGCTCCGGCCAGATTTCCTCAACCCCATTGTGCTGGATCGTCAGGCGTTCTTCGATCAATTCGTCACGCCCGGTGTCGAACTCCGAAAACGCGATGTCGCTGATCCAGGCGTTTTGGTAAACCCAACGTCGTGTTTCTTTGCCTTCATCCATCGCCACTACCGCGATCTCGCGTGTCACTTTCGTGGTGGGATTCGCCAGGGTTTCGCGCGTCCATTGGTTGAAGGGCAGTTCCGGGTCTTGCTGGACCATCTTGGTGATCGTCAACGGTTGGTGTACCAACCGACCGGCGCTCAGGTCCACACTGCGGATATGCAATCCATTCACGCCAAAAATTCCGCTGACGAGCGTGCCGTTAATCTCGACGTGGAACTCGTTCGCGGAGAGGCTGTCAACTGCCTGGATGCCCGTTGTCTCTTCGGCCATAGCTAATTCTCCTTCATCACTGAATCGCTGTTCGGATCCCAATCATAAGTTTAATACTATTGCGTGCCCAGTATACACCAGCGTGACCAGATGAGAAATTGTATCGTACCGATCAAACACATCACGCCGCTTATGAGGCGGCATGATGTGGAACCAGATGGAGAGAATATGGAACAGCCAGTCTTATTCGCTGTACATTTGGCTTTCGACCCAGCGCGCGATATACGGGATACGGTAATTGTGTCCCTGGCGCGTCTCAAACAGCGCCTTCACTGAGAAAATGACCATTCCCAGAGGCAGCGCCAGTGAGGCCAGGAAGTATGCTCCGGCGGCCAGTGCCACAATGGGCAGCAGCACAATCCCAATTAACACCAATACGAGCAGGGCGGAGAATAGCAGGAGGGCGACCCATACGATGGCTCCCAGGATGAGTACAGCCAGGAACCCGATGATGCCAACCAGTTGGACAGTGAAGGCTTGCAGCGCATGGAACGCGACATACTCTGAGCGCTTGCGGAACGCGAAGTAGATGAACAGCGGCGCAAGCATGGTCAGCAGCGCGCCTAACCCGAAACTGAGCAATGCTACCAGTGCGGTGAGCAGGGTGCTGGCGTGTGCTAATGCGGCCCATTTGCGCTCGTTGGCGTCAACCTCTACCGGGTCTATCATGCGCTTAGGCTTGGGCGCATAGCGTGCGCGTCCAGGGGGGAGATTGCCTTGCTCAGGTGGCGCTTCGAGGCGGCTTGGACCGTCCGGCGCGTTGCCATGATAACGCGCTTCGTATTCGCGTACAACGGCGTCATCATTGGGCGGCGCACCGTCGCGGAGTCGCTGGCGCATGTCGCCAATCGCGTCTCGAACACGGAAAGGGACCGGGACGGCGTCGCCTTCATCATGCGGCGGGTGGTTATTGTTGACGTTGCCTTGTTCGGCAGTGGGATCGTGTTGGTCCATGGTGTTGCTCCTGATGTCGTATGTTTAAGCCGCAAACTGGGTGCAGCATTGGTTTTGCATTGGGTTTCACTCATCTATACGCGCGCAGATCATTTATGGTTGCATATCTCGGACAAAAAAACAATGAATTACGGTATACTCGCGCCCCAAAAGGAGAGTATACCTGATGAAGTGGCTGAGCGATGACTTTGCGTTGACTAAGCGTCAGTGTGGTATGGTACTTATTGCGGTAGGCTTGCTGTTGGCAGTGGGGATGCTCGCGATGGAATTGGTACAAGGCGCGGTGGGCGGTTTCGGTGCGATTCAGCAGATGGGTGTCGCCGGGGGCTTATTGAGTGTGGTGCTAGGCGTGACGTTGTTGCCATTGGGCGATCAACCGGCATAGAAAGCGTGGGCATGTGAAGAACAGAGTATTTTCAGAACCGCATGATCTGATACAGCATGATGTGATACGGCGCGTAAGCCAGGTGTTGATGCTGTTGGCGCTGTTGCTGTTGCTCGGTCATTTTTTGATGTACGTGTATTACGCCATCAGCCTGATGCGCTTTCCATTCGATTACGACCAGGGCGAAGGGTTTGAGCTGGTCGATACGATCATGTTCAGTGAAGGGGAGTGGCCGTATCGCGACAATGAAACCTACCCCTTTTATGCTAGCAACTACCCGCCGTTGTTTCATGTGATCCTGGTCCCGTTTGTGTGGGTCTTTGGTGAAGCGTATTGGTACGGGCGACTGGTGGGTTTTCTGGGCACGTTGGTCACAGCGACAACGATTGGAGTCGTGGTGCAGCGTGCCGGACGAAGCCGCCAGATTGCTGTGATGTCGGGGCTGGCGTTTCTGGCATCGAATTATGTGTATCACATTGGGCCGCTGTTCCGGCAGCATATGACAATGGTGATGTTTGAGACGCTCAGTATTGCGGTGTTGGCGGGTGTGAACGAGATCGCGCAACCTACGCGCCGCCGTTGGATGTTGGCGTTGGGATTGCTGCTGGTGTTGGCGGCAGGCTTCACCAAGCAGTTAGCATTCGCCACCGCGCTGGCCGTG